>CAZTEE010000061.1:0-3465 GCA_964611775.1 uncultured Phycisphaeraceae bacterium
GTACCGTCGTGTTGATGTCCGGTGCGGGCGGTCGAGGTTCACGATGAGGTAGCGCAGGGCGTCGGCGGCGTGGTCGGAGCCGTCTTTGACCGGCTCGGCGCTCTCGGGCTTGTCCTCGGGGTAGCGGTAGCGTTCGAGCGACTCGATCAGCGTCGCGCAGCGTTCGTGGATGAAGAGCGTCGGGCCGCCGGTCGCGGGCGCGATCCGAGCGCGCACCAGCGCTACCCCATCGGCGATCGACATCCTGCGGTCGCGGACGCTCAGCCCTGCTTGTCGGAGGGCGGTCGCGGCGGAAACGCCTGTCTGTTCGGAGCGCTGGCGACCCGCGGGATCGACGCCGATCCACGTGGGATTCGGCCACGGCGATTCGATGATCGCTCGGGCGTGCTCGGCGAGGACGACCTCGCTGCGGCTGATCTCATCGGCGACGCGCAGCACGCCCGCGGCGTCGAGGTGCGCGAAGAGGATTACGGTCGGGGCGCGGAAGCCGAAGTCCATCCCGGCGAGCCACACGCCGCCGGAGTCCGCCGGCGGGTCCGCCGATGTAATATGCATCGCCCGGCTGAACTCTGGGTAAACGGAGTCCGATCGGCTCGGGCGGGCGCAGAGCATCTCGCTGGCCCAGGCGTCCGCGGAGGCCCGGCGTTTGAGCGCGATCGCGTCGTCGATGGGCAGGAACCCCCGTGCGTGCTTGGCCCGGCCGGCGCACTCGTCGACGAGTTCGCAAGGCTCGCACGGGCGCTCGGGGGCGCACTCGGCGAGCGTGTCGAGCACACCCCAGCGGAACAGCCGACGTGCGCCGCCGGCGCGTGAATCATCGACGAGGCGGGCCATCAGCCCGTGCGGGCGGTGCATGGTGCTGAACGCTTCGACGGCGCCTGGGACGTAGGTTTCGCCGCATTGCTTTGATCTGGTTGTAAGTTGGGCGGCGTCCCAGATGTCGGGGTCAAAGAGTTCCACCTCGTCGCAGCGGATTTTCTGCACGCGCACGCCGCGGACGGAGGTGTGCGATTGTGCGAGCGTCGAGCACGCCGAGCCGGTGATGAGTCGGACTCTGCGATCGGAGATCCGCCCGGCGACGAGGGGCGCGAGGACGGGGCGGGCGAAGAGTGCGCGGAGGTGTTCGTGCATGCGTGCGGACTGTTCGAGGGACCCGCCGAGGGCGCGGATCTCGATGCCTGGTTTGAAGGCGAGGTCGAGCGCGGTGGCGACGGCTGCGAGATAAGTTTTGCCCCCGCCCCGGTTGGCCCAGACTATGCAGTCGCGCGGGGCCGAGGTTTCGAAGAAGGAGTGGGCGAGGTAGTCGAAGGGCGCGTCCGAGCTGTTGGCGATCGCGGCGCGCGGGGGGTCGATGTCGAACGCGAGGCGCAGCCAGGCGGCGAGCATGTCGGGCGTGCGCGGGCGCAGCGACAGCCCCAGCCGGCTGAGTCGGCGGCGTGTGAGGTTCATTCGTGGGCCTCGCCGGGCGCGGGAGATTGGGCGCGATCGAGGCTTGTTTTTCCGAGTGATTCGAACGCTTCGAGCCAGGCGCGGGTTTCCTCGGGGGTCAGGTCGTCGGCGTCGGGCGCGTGGGGCGTGCGCGATTCGGCGGCGGATTCGGGCAGGCGGAGGAGGTCGTAGCAGGCCTTGCGCGCGGTCTCCTTGGCGTCGTCGCTGCGGGCGATGCGCGAGAGCGCGACGGCGGCCTGTGCTCGGGCTTTGCTGACGGCGAGCGCCGCTCGGGCCGACGCGAGCGCGCGAAGGGCGGCGATCTCGTCGGCGCCTGCGCCCGTTGCGCTCCAGCGCGCGAGGTCGCGCGTCGTGATGCTGTGCTTGCGCGCAATGAATTCGATCGTCCGACCCGCGTGCAGGGCGAGGAGCAGGGATTCGGTGGTGGCTTCGTCGAACTCGCGCTCAGGCATCGGGCGAACCTCCGGCGCGCGGGGCAGGCTCGATGCGTAGCGCAATCAGCAGCGCCCGGCGGCGGTCGCGGTGACGCCGACGCAACGAAGCGAGCACGGCCCGGCGCTCGTCCATCGAAAGAAAGATTGTGAGAGACGTCGGAAGATCGCCGACGGGCGGCGCGGGGGACGGCTTCGGGGCGGGTGTGAGTCTGTTCGTGTCGGGCTGCACGGCGCGGATCCTTGTGTAAGGCTCCTCCCGCGCGGGCAGGGTGGGTTCACCGCAGAGACGCAGAGTTCGCAGAGGGGGAGGGGAGGGATCAGGGAACGGGGATCAGGGACCGGGGACGAGGGGCTGGGGTCAGGGGTTAGGGGCCAGGGGGTCTGGGTGTGGGGAGGGTTGTCGTCAGGGTCGGGGTTGTGATGTTTTATTATTACTGTGACGATGAGATATTGATTTGTTGGTGTGACGCACGGGCGGGACGCCCGTGCCACCGGGGTAGTTGAAGTGCTGATGATCTTTCATTGCGTGCCTCTTATCTCCCCTCTCCCCTCTATCCTCTCTCCTCATTTCTCTCTCTGCGAACACTGCGGCTCTGCGGTTAGCCCGTCGGCGGTGTGCGCGAAGGCGGTCATGCCGACGGCCAGTCGGCGGCAGGCGTTTCGGAAGATTTCGCGCGGGTCGGAGCGTGGTGTGTTTGACCAGCGCTCGAGTTCGCGTGCGAGAGCGTGTTCGCCGAGGGCTGCTGCGGCTCGTTGGTGCGCGGCGCGCGGGGTGGCGAGGCGCCAGGGTTCGACGCCCGCGCTTTCGAGCGCATCGAGCAGGCGTGCGTCGCGTGGGCGCAGCGGGAGGTCGTAGCGCGTCATGCCTGCGCGTCGGAAGAATTCGCTGAAACGGCCCATCGCGGCGACGGCTTCGGTGCAGGGGGTTTCGGGGTTGTCGAGGTAGGCGCGGACGAGGTGCGCGGCGAGGCCGACGCCGCGATGCTCGGGGCTGACCACGACGCGTGCGATCCGCCGGAGCGAGCCGTTGAGTAAAGTTGCATCTCGGCGGCGGTCGCCGGTGTTGAAGAAGCCAGGCCAGGCGAGCGAGCGCCAGGAGGCGTTGAGTGTGGGGAAGCAGACGACGGCGACGGCCGCGGTCTCGCCGGTGCGCGCGTCGCGGGCGACGAGCACGCGTGCCGGGCGTGCGGGGGCGCCGGCGCGGTAGTGGTGGTGCGACAGGGCGCGGTAGTCGGCGAGCGCGCCGCGTGTGATGTCGTAGCGGAGCGAGAGCGGCGGTCTCGGCGTGGGTGCGGCGGTTTCGAGCCGAGCGCCGATAGGTCGGCCGAGACGGAGGATCGCGTTCGGGCGTAGGAATGGTTCGAGATCGTGCCTGGGTGTGGCGATGATCGTCGCGGCGCCGACACGGCGGGCGGCGCGGGTGAGGCTTTCGGCGAGGCCGGTCGCGGTTGCGCGGTCGAGAGTGGCGGCGAACTCGTCGAGGAGCAGGAGCACGGGCGAGACGCCCGTGCCACCGGGCTGGTATTTCACGGGCGAGACGCCCGTGCCACCGGGCTGGTATTTCACGGGCGAGACGCCCGTG
>CAZTEE010000061.1:3565-9129 GCA_964611775.1 uncultured Phycisphaeraceae bacterium
CACGGGCGAGACGCCCGTGCCACCGGGCTGGTATTTCACGGGCGAGACGCCCGTGCCAGGAGTGTGTTGTTGTTGTTGCCGTGGTTGTTGTAGTTGTTGTTTGAATGTGCTGATGGCGACGGCGAGTCGGAGGCGGGCGCGTTGGCCGTCGGACATCTGCGCGGGTCGACGGACTACGAGGGCGGCTTCGGCGAGTCCGGCGTCGGAGAGGGCTGCGAGGGCGTCGTCGATTGTCCCGCCGGCGCGGACGAGTTCGACGGCGGGGCGATCGCGCAGGCGGATCGAGTCGGGGTTGACGACGGTGACCCCGGCGTCGCGGGCGTGATCGGCCGCGGCGCGGAGGAGCGTGCTCTTTCCGGCGCCGCTCGGCCCGAGGACCAGCGTGACGGCGCCCGGGGAGATGGGGATTATAATATTATGCCCGGCGACGACGGTCCCGGGCGCGGCTCGCGTGTGGGGCTGTTCGTCGAAGAGGTACCCGAGGCGGCTGGCGGCTTCGGCCCCGGCGCGTGTCGGGGTTGGGGACGGTTGCGCGGGGACGGGGAGTGTGATGTAGAGCGGCGTCATCGGTCGGCGGCCTCGAATATTGCTTCGACCGCGTTCATATGTCTGCGGACGGTGTGGAAGGTGAGCCGGAGTTGTTCGGCGGCTTCGCGGAAGGATCGTCCCTGGAGTACGCAGGCGGTGGCGACCCGGCGTCGGGTTGCGGGCCAGCGGTCGCGTTCGCGCGTGACGAAGGCGTAGCGGTCGCTGGTGACGCGTTCGACGAGTGCGCGGACTCGGCGGCGGATTTTTCGCGGGGACTCGCGGCGGAGCTCCGCGACCGCGTTGCACGTCAGCCCGTCGGAAAACACGACTTCGAGAAGCCGGCGGTCTTCGGGTTCGAGGTGCGCGGCGCGCATGAGTATGAGTTCCGAGCGATCGCGCACGCCACGCCGACGGAGATCGTTCTGTTCGCGGGGGCCGAGGCGGTCTGGATCGGCGAATCGGACCATGTGACGCACTCCTGTGTGTCGAAACCTTGACATGGGGCACGGTTCTGTGCTAAGGTTCACCAGTCAGCGAACACTCGCCGCAGTTTTACCGTGTACGTCCAAATCTGCAAGGGTTCTGTATGGTATATCACCAACTTGGCGCACAGGAACGGGCGATGGACGATCTCGGCTCGACAGTCCGCGCACGCAGGAAGCACTTGCGACTGACTCTCCAGCAGTTGGCGGACATGTCCGGCTGCGCGAAGTCGTATCTATCCCAGATCGAGAACAACGATCGCGGCGGCGGGCGCGTCCCGGTCCCGTCGGAGTCGTTGGTATACCGGCTCGAAGAGGCGCTCCGGCTCGAGCACGGCGCGCTGGCCCGGCTGCGGAACTGGCGTGAGACGCCCGCGCCGATTCGCCGGGAGCACGAGGAACTCCGGCGTGAGAACGCGACCGCGAAGCGCCTCGTCGAACTGCTCCTCGAATCCGGGCTTGATCCGCTTAGCCAGACGGGCGAACTGCGCCGGCTGGTGGAGAAGATCGACGCAGCCGGCGACGCGCCGCGGCTGACGCCGTTGCCCGTTCAGGTGCCGATCATTAATAATGTGCGCGCGGGCTATCCCACCGAGTTCACGGATCTCGGCTATCCCGCGCGGGTCGCCGACGAGTACATCTCGACGCCGGATTTGTACGATCCGCAGGCGTTCGCGGCGAGGGTGGTGGGCGATTCGATGGCGCCTGATTACCGCGAGGGCGACGTGGTCGTCTTCAGCCCGGAGCGCGACACGCCGGCGGGTTCGGACTGCTTCGTGCGGCTCGAGCGCGATAACGAATCTACATTCAAGCGCGTCTATTTCGAACGCGATCCGGGCGGGCAGGAGATGATCCGGCTCCAGCCGATCAACCCGGCGTACCCGCCCCGGGTTCTGTCGCGTGAGGAGGTGGCGGGGATGTACTCGGCGGTCTACGTTGTGCGGAGCGTGAGGCAGCGCTGACCCGGCGATACCGAGCCGATCGGCGTCGCGGGGGATCGGCAGACCCGGGCGATCCACGCGGCGGGCCGGAGCGTATACTGTGCGCTGCGCCGGGCGCGTCCGCGAGGGCTTCCCGGGGTGGTTGAGGCCGGGCGACGGAATCGGTGAAGGTGGGCCGATCGGCGCTGGTCCGTGGGCGAGAATCTCGGAGCGAGTGGTTATGGCGAAGATGTTCTACACCCTGGACGAAGCCGCCCAGCGGCTCGGCATAGACGCCGACGCCGTGCGCGATATGGCCAAGTCCGGGCAGATCCAGGAGTTCCGCGATCGCGACAAACTTGTGTTCAAGGTCGATCAGATCGACCTGCTCGCTCACGGCGAGGACGATGCGCATACCGATGACGCCGACATGAGCAGCATGATCCCGCTCGCCGACGGCGACGACGGGAGTTTCGGCGGGATCTCCTTCGAGTCCGGCTCCGACCTCACGAGTCTGGATGAGAGTTCGCCCGGAGCCGGGGCTGGGCTTGGCGCTTCGGGCGCGTCCGACGAGTTCTCACTCGCCGATTCATCGCTCAAGAGCCGGGGCGGGTCAGCCAGCGCGCTCAACGTGGACCCGATCGAAGGCGACACCAAGGAGCGCACCGGCGTCTCGATCTTCGACGCCGACGAACTCGAAGTCGCCGACCCTTCCGCGCTGACGCAGATGAGCGACGAGGGCGGCTTCGGCGACATGCCGCTGGATTCTCTCGGGTCGGGGTCGGGGCTGCTCGATCTCACACGCGAGAGCGACGACACGTCGCTAGGCGCCGAGTTCCTCGACGAAATCGCCGGCGCCGACGAGGGGACGGTCGATCGCGACGTGCCCGGGGGCGGGCTTTTCGACACCGGCGGGGAGAGCGCCGCGGCGGACTCGGGCGCGCCCGTCCTCGCGCTCGCCGCCGAGCCGATCGACGCTGCGGGGTCCGGGCTGACGGCGGGGCTGGCGATCGGGGCTGTTCTGGTCCTGATGATCGGCCTGACGACGGCGATCCTCAGCCTGATGGACGTGCGCGGGAACCCGCTTGTTTCGATGTTCGCGGATAATTTCCTGGTAATATTCGCCTCGCTGGCGGGCGCCGCGGTCGTGCTCGGCGTGCTCGGGTTCGTGCTGGGCAAACGCGCGGGCTGATCCCGGGATCAAACATCCGATCGCGCAGAACCACGATTATTGCAATGCCACGCGCCGTGGCTCTGCGCATAGTGGACGTCGTCCGTTGTGCGCATCCGCGCACAGGCTACGAAATAGGACCAAAGCCCGGGATGAATTCCCTGGGCTTTATGCGCGTCGAGCGCAGTCGATGCGAAGCAACGGTTCGTCCCTCACCCCGACCCTCTCCCGGGGGGAGAGGGGGTCGAATCCGGCTCGGCTCAGTCGGGGGTTTCGCTCACGCGGGTCGCCGGTGTGGTGATCGCCGCTGCGGTGACGGGGTCGCGCAGGCTCCGGTCGGGCGCCTCGTGCAGGCCGATCGCCGACGAGCGCGAGCCGGTCACACGCCACCGCGATGCGAAGTTAGATCGCAATGTAAGTGTGACCATCTGCGTGACCTCGGCGCCCGCTGGCCCGGGGATGTCGAGCACCGGGCGGAAGACGTCGACCTCGGCGTGCACTCCCCGGATCCAGACGCGGCCGACGTGATAGACCGGCGTGCGGGCCGCCTCGGCTTCTGGCGACAGAACGCCGGCGTCCGGATCGTCGAGCAGGTCGAAGATGTACTCGACGCGCTTGGGGTCTAGTTCGGGCGGGAGGTTGACGGCGTAGGCGCCCGTGACCGGGTACCGGCTGGTCGCGTAGGCGACCGCCTGGTAGATCACCTCCGGCCCGGGCGGGACGTTGGGCGAGTTGAACGCGGCGTCGCGCCCGGCGCCCGGCGGGTACGTCGTATAGCCCACGCAGCCCGGCGCGAGCAACGCGAGCGCCGCCGACAGCACGATCGATTTCATTCCCTTCATCTCCGACCTCCGTGTCCCGGGTGAGCGAACGGCGCAAGTGTACCCGCCGCGGGCGCGATCGGCGCCTCGGCTACGGAACCGGGCGCGCCGAATAAACAAAAAGCCCAGGGATTTCATCCCCGGGCTTTATTCATGGTGGTTATCCATCGAGGCTTCGGTCACTCGGACTTGGCTTCGCCCGCTCCCGCTCGATAGGTCGTCTGCGGGTGGAACGCGGACCACGAGTGCCAGAACGTTTGCATCACTTCGATCCCATCGGCGACGTTCTCGAACGCGACGCCCGCCTCGGTGCGGACGACGGTGACCTCGCCGAGCGCGGTCTCGACGGTCATAGTTCCGCCGGCCTCCTCCATGGCTTTGACGGTGACGAAGATCGCCTCGTCCCCCGCCATGATCCCGGCGCCGAGCGCCTTGAGCGGGAGTTCATCACGCCAGCCGAACTCGTGATAGACGCTCTCGGCGTTCTCGAAGTAGTTTTGATAAGGATTGCGGTCGTACGCGCGGTTGTGCCCGGTGTTGGTCGTCTGGACCTTGCCCGTCGGGTTGCTCGCGATGAACTTTGCGAAAGATTCGACGCGGAACGGCAGCGTCGTCAGGCGTGTCCCCGCGAGCGGGCCTGTCATCGCGCGGTTGTAGACCTGCGACCAGATGCCCATCGAGGTCTGGTCGTACATGACCATGTTCGAGTTGTAGAGGAATCCCGAGATGCCGAACTCGAGGGTCAGCGTCTCGCCGTCTTTGGTCGTGATGCGCCGATCGGCGACGGACGCCGAGTCGCACAGCGGGCAATAGGTGACGACGATCGGGACGCCGCCGACGGTGTCGTTGACGGCTTCGTGCCAGTTGAGGATCTGGATCGGGTAGGCCGCGGCCTCGCCGTTGATGGTCACGCTGACGACCCGCCCCGTCATCGTGGGGAAATCGGCTGACGAGGCGGCGACCTTCTCGGGGTCCGTGATCGACGGGATGCCGTCCTTCGGGACGCCCGGCGCCAGGAGGGCGTCCACGTCGATGATGGCGTTCGACATGTCGAAGATCCCCATCAGGGTCTCTTTCATCTCGGCGTTGTTGCGGTCCTGAGCGAAGGCCGGGGCTACGCCGACGACGCCGATGAGGGTTGCGGCTAGGCCGACGGCTGCGGATGTCTTCATGTTCATGTCTGGCTCACTGCTCCCGGGTTGGTGAATGCTACCCGCCCGGGCATACCACCCACAGGCGGGGTTTATTCCAATGATGACATTGGGACGCCGTCGGCGCCGTGAACGGTCAAATTTTAGGGCGAAAAATCCGTATTAATCCCCCATTTTGGGGATTTTTTGGGTTGAAGGCGCCTGCTCGCTCATTCGGGACACACCGTTCGGCGATAGAACCACGCCTACCGGTCGCCGGCGTGGGGCCCGGGGGCGCGAATCGAGTCCTCCCCGAAGAGGTCTGAGACATGGGCATCCTGAAGAACATGAAACTCTCGACAAAGCTGATCTCCACGGTCCTCGTGGTGATCGTGGCGGTGGTGGCGATCAACTACGTCGTGTTTATGCGCGGGTATGCGTCGAGCGCCCAGGCCGCGCTCGTCGAGGAGGCTCAGGTCTTCACCGCGCTCGCTGACGAGACCAAGAACCAC
>CAZTEE010000062.1:0-9101 GCA_964611775.1 uncultured Phycisphaeraceae bacterium
CGCGACCCCGCCGCCGTCAGCCCCACCGAGTACCGCCTGAACTGGATGCCCTTCGGCGGGTACGTCAAAATGCTCGGCCAGGAGGACGCCGACCCCAACGCCACCAGCGACGCCCCCGATTCCTACACCGCCAAGCCCGTGTGGAAACGCATGGTCATCATCAGCGCGGGCGTGGTGATGAACATCGTCCTCGCCGCCGCTCTCTTCGTACTTGTTTACATGGTCGGCCGGTCGCAGGTCACGCCACGCATCGGCTACGTCGATCCCGCTTCGCCCGCCGCCCGCGCGACGCTCGTCTCCGGCGATCCCGCCGGCACGCCCGCCGGCTCGATCATGCCCGGCGACCTCGTCACGCGGATCGCCGGCTTCCGCCCGAAATCCTTCAACGACATCTCGCTCGAAGTTATAACCGCACGCGGCAGACGCGCCATCGAAATCGAGATCGAACGCCCGGGAGTTCCCGCGCCGCTCGTCTTCAGCGTCACCCCCGAGATGGGCCGCGCCACCGGCATGCTCGAGATCGGCGTCGGCCCAGCCGTCACCGGCCGGGTTATCGCACCGCGCAAGACCGACCCCACGCTCGAAGCCGGCATCGCCGCCGCCCTCGAAGAAATCGGCCTCGAAGAAGCAACTCCGGGGTCGCGACTGCTTTCCGTCGCCGGCGCCGATGTCTCCGGGCTTTGGCCGCTTACACGCGCGCTCGAACAGAGCGAAGGCGCCTCCGTAGAAACTAGCTTCGAACTCCCGTCCGGCGAACTCAGGAACATCCCCGTCGATCCCTGGCCGATCCTCCAGTCGGCCCCCGTCCCGATCCCCGGCGGCGATGACCTCGCGGCCCAGACTCACCTCCTCGGCCTGACCCCCGCCGTCCGCGTCGCGTCGCTCGAACCACGCGCCGAAGCCGCCGGACTCCGCGTCGGCGACCTCCTCGCGCGCGTCGGATCGGTCGCCTGGCCGGATGTCGCACGCACCATCGGCGAGATCCGCGGGCATCGCGGCTCCACGATCCCCGTCACCGTCCTCCGCGACGGCGAGCACCTCGACCTCACCCCCGCAGTCGGAACCCGCGGCACGATCGGTTTCGGCGTCGGGCTCGCCGTCCGCCACCGCTCGATCGTCACCCACACGCCCGCCGAGATCCCGGCTCCTGACGCACAACTTTCCGCCGAAAAAACCCCCGTCGCCCCGCCAGCCGCGGCCCGGCTGAACCTCATCCCGGGCAGCGAGATCGTCCGCGTCGGCGATCGCAACGTGACGAACTTCTTCAAACTCCGCGCCGCTTTGCGCGACGCCACACGAGATGCGCTCGCTTCTGGCGCAGGCGCCGAGATCGAACTCACCGTCCGCCTCCCGCTCGCCGGAGCCGGTGACGCCACCGAGGCCCTCGCATGGCCGCTCGACGCCGACGATGTCGCCGCGCTTCACGCGCTGGGCTGGCAAAGCCCCGTCGATCCCGCGCTCTTTACGCTCGACGAAGCCGCCGTCCGCACCTCAAGCCCCGTGCGCGCAATGCTCTGGGGGCTGCACGACACGCACCGGACGATGGTCAAAACTTATGTCACCTTCGCCCGGCTGTTCCAGGGCACCGTAAAGGTCGAGCAACTCAAAGGCCCCGTCGGCATCGCCCACCTCGGGACGCAGGTCGTCGATCGCGGCTTCATCGAACTCCTCTTCTTCCTCGGCCTCATCAGCGTCAACCTCGCCGTCATAAACTTCCTCCCCATCCCCATCGCCGACGGCGGGCACTTCGTCATGCTCCTCGTCGAGGGCGCGACCGGCAAACCCGTACCCCCCGCCGTGCAGAACGTCGCCACACTCGCCGGGCTTGTGCTGATCGTCGTCCTGTTCGTCGTCGTAACCTTCAACGACATCACCAACCTCTTCGGCGGCTGATCCGTTCACCGCCTCCCACGCCCGGCGCCCGGGGCCCGGCTCCTGAGGCCCGCCGATGCTCGGCCTGCTTTCCATCCTGCTCGCCGGCCTCGCCGTCGCCGTCGCCGCCGCCACGTGGTGGACGATCGACCGCTTGCGCAACCCGCCGCGACGCACGTACGCCAGCGCCGTCGCGCGCGGCATGCCCGCCGATCCGTCCGAACTCCCCACCCCACGCGACTACGAATCGTGGACGCTGTCGTGCACCGTCGCCGGCGCCTCGTGCGAACTGCCCGTCTGGGACATCGTCGGCGACAACCCCGCAGGCCCGGTCGTCATCTGCACGCCCGGCTGGAGCGATTCCAAGATCGGCGTGCTGCAACGTCTGGCCGGCCTGGCGCCCGCGGCGTCGCGCGTGATCGCGTTCGACCCGCCCGCCCACGGCGAGGCCGCCGGCCGATCGTCGCTCGGCACGCACGAACACGAAGCCGTACTCGCGCTCATCGACTCGCTCACCAACGAAGCCCGCGCCCGCGGGGTCGTGCTCTTCGGCTGGTCGCTAGGCGCCGGGGTTTCGATCGCCGCCGCCGCGCTCCGCCGCGACGACCCGACGATCCTCGGCGTGCTCGCCGAGGCCCCATACCGCCTGCCGAAAACCCCCGCAAAAAATGTGGTCCATTACGCCGGGATGCCCTGGACACCCAACGGCCCGCTCGCGTTCACGATCCTCGGCGTCACGCTCGGCGTCGGGCCACGCTGGCGCGGGTTCGACCGCGCAGAGATCGCCGCACGCCCGGCGTGCCCGCTCGTCGTCCTGCACGGGACCGCCGACGCGATCTGCCCCGCCGACGACGGCCGGGCCATCGCACGCGCCGCAGAGCAGGGCGCCGTCATCACAATCGAAGGCGCAGACCACAACGACCTCTGGACCGACGCACGATTCCGCCCCCAATGCGAACGCGCCTGCACCGACTTCATCAACTCCCTGAACACCGATGCCCGGCGCCCGGCGCCCGGTTCCTCGTGACTGGCCACTGGCCCCTCTCCCCCTTACGCAGCCCTCCCCGCTCCCGCCTTGTATACAAAGCACGCGACCTGTCCCGCCCTGTGTTCGGAGGCCCCACATGCGACGCCCGACTTCATTCCCGCTGGTTCTCGTCCTCGCCCCCGCGCTCGCCGCGACGCTCGCGGTCGCCCAGCAGCCCGCGCTGACGCTCAACACGATCATGCAAGACCCGGACTGGCTCGGCGCAACGCCTGAATCCGTCCGTTGGGCCGACGACGGGTCCGCGATTTATTACAACCTCAAACGCCCCGGCTCAACGCTCCGCGACCTGCACATCGTCGGCCACGACGGCGTTTCGCGCCGTATCGACGACGCCGAACTCGGCGGCGCCGACTCGCCCGGCGGGTCGTGGACACTCGACCGATCACGCAAAGTCTTCAGCCGCAACGGCGACATCTTCCTGAAAGACATTGCCACCGGCGCGACTACGCAACTGACGCGCACCAGCGACTCGGTGTCGGCGCCGATGTTCCTCGCCGACGAGTCCCGAATCGCCTACCGCCGCGGGCAGAACATCATCGTCCGCGACCTTGCCACCGGCTTCGAGGAGCAGCCCTTCGATGTCCGCGCCGCCAAAGACCCCGACGAACGCGAAGACGAAAAAACCGACTATCTCAAGAATCAGCAGGAACGCCTGTTCGAGATCGTCCGCAAGAACAAGCGCAACCAGGACGAGCAGCGCGCCCGCCGGCTCGAGCTCCGCGATCTCGACGGCACGCGCGCCCCGGAGCCGTGGTATCTCGGTGACAAAGTTACAATCACCGGGACCGATCTCTCCCCAGCCGGGGACGCGATGCTCGTACGCACCACGCCGACAGGCAATCGCGCCGGCAAGCCCGACAACATGCCCGTGTGGGTGAACGAGGCGGGCTACGTCGAGAACCGCGAGGTGCGGACGCTCGTCGGCACGGGCGAACCAACGCCGCACAGCGTGCTGCTTCTCAGACTCGACGCCGACGAGCCGATCAAGATCGACCTCTCGACCCTCCCGATGTTCGACGACGACCCGCTCGCGGCCCTCCGCGCCGAAGCCGAAGCCCGCGCCAAGGCGAAGAAGGAAGCCGTAACACCCGCGGAAAAACCAGCCCCGGACAAGACAGCCGCAGACGACGGCGCCGCCGCGGTCGCGGAGCCTTCCCCCGCGGAGCCCGCCGACGCCGAGAAGAAACCCGAACCTAAACCTAAGAAAATCACGCGCTCCGTCACAACCTTCAACGTGCAGTGGTCGGACGACGGCTCCAGGGTCGCGTTCTGGGCGCGCTCGACCGACAACAAGGACCGCTGGCTGTGCGTCGTTGACGCCGCGAGCGGCGCGCTGACCGCCGCCGAGCACCTCCGCGACGAAGCCTGGATCAACTTTTCATTCGGGCAGTTCGGCTGGATGCCCGACAACGAGACGCTCTGGCTGCTGTCCGAGCGCAGCGGTTGGTCGCACCTCTACCTCGTGCCCGCCGACGGCTCGACGATCCGCGCACTAACCGAGGGCGATTGGGAAGTGCGCAGCGTGACGCGCAGCGCCGACGGCTCGCGCTTCTTCGTCAACGCGAGCCGCGAGCACCCCGGCTCGGACGACCTCTACGAGATCGACGCCGCGTCCGGCGCGATGACCCGTCTATCCTCACTAACCGGACGCAATTCTTACGTCATCTCGCCCGACGAACGGCACGTCGCGTTCATGCATTCGACTACGCGGGCGCCGGCGGATCTCTACGTGCAGCCGCTCCTCGCGGGCGCGACGCCGCGACGCCTTACCGACACCGTCAGCGACGAGTTCCTCGCGCACGACTGGGCGAAGCCCGAGGTTGTGCCGATCCCGTCTTCGCACAGCGCGCAATCGATCTGGTCGCGCGTCTACTCGCCGAGCGCAGACGCGCCCGGTGTCGGCGCAGACGGACGCCGCCCCGCCGTGATGTTCGTCCACGGCGCCGGGTATCTCCAGAACGCCCACCTCGGCTGGTCGAACTACTTCCGTGAGTTCATGTTCCACACGCTGCTCACCCGCCTGGGCTACGTCGTGATCGACATGGACTACCGCGCGAGCGCCGGCTACGGTCGCGACTGGCGCACCGCTATCTACCGAAGAATGGGCGAGCCGGAACTCGAGGACTTCGCCGACGGCGTCGCGTGGCTGGTCGAACATAAGAACGTCGATCCGGGCCGGATCGGCGTCTATGGCGGGTCCTACGGCGGATTCATGACGCTGATGGGCTTATTCCGAACCGATCTCTTCGCCGCCGGCGCCGCGCTGCGGCCCGTCACCGACTGGGCCCACTACAACCACGGGTACACGTCCAACATCCTCAACACGCCCGACATCGACCCCGAAGCCTACGAACGCTCGAGCCCCATCGAGTTCGCCGCGGGCCTCTCGAAGCCGCTGCTGATCTGTCACGGCATGGAGGACGACAATGTCTTCTTTAAGGACACCGTGCGGCTTGCGCAGGTGCTGATCGAACTGGAAAAGGAAGACTGGGAAGTCGCGATGTACCCGATCGAGCCGCACGGCTTCCGCGAGCCGTCGTCCTGGCTCGACGAATACCGCCGGATCCTCAAACTCTTCGAGTTGCACCTGAAGTAACATCATGAATTGAGGCATTTACAAGCCCAGGGATGGAATCCCTGGGCTTTGATCGTGCGCGGGCCAACTGATAATATTTAACAAAATGTTTTAAGGGTAGTCCTGCCGGGTCGGCCGGAGCGTGACATCGTTGATATGCACGCCCGCCGGCTGGGACGCGATGAACGCGATGACTCGCGCGACGTCCTCCGCCGCGAGCAGCGGGGCGAACTTGTCGCGGAACGACCGCTGGAGGTCGGCGGTGTACCCGGCGACGTGCTGGAACTCCGTCGTGACGATGCCCGGGCAGACGAGCGAGACACGTATCCCCTTCGGCCCGAGTTCCCGCCGGGCGGCCTCGGCGAGAGCGCCGACTGCAAACTTGGTCGAACCATACATCGAGGAAAACGGCGAGACATGCTTCCCGACGTTCGACCCGATCACGATGATGTCCCGCGGGCGATCCGTGAGCGTGTCGCCCGCGGCGAGCATGCGCTCGGCGGCCTTGCGCAGAAGCAACGCCGCCGCGGTGAGATTGGTGCGGATCATCTCGTCCCACTGCGCGGGGTCCGAGGTGAGCGCACTCCCGGCCAGACCGCGACCGGCGTTGATCACGACAAGATCGACGGTGGCACGGGCGTCCCGCCCGTGTGAGTCGGCGAGCGCCGCCGCGGCAACGAGCATCTCGTCGATGACAGCGGAGGCAGCACAATCCCCCGCCACAGCGTCGGACCGCCCGCCCGCAGCGGCGATCTCTGCGACCAGCGACTCGAGCCGATCGGCCCGCCTGGCGTTGACGACGACGGCCGCCCCGAGCGAGGCGAGCGTTGATGCCGTCGCCCGCCCGATCCCGGCGCTTGCGCCGGTGACGACGGCCAGGCGATCGGCCAATGATTTATCGGTATTCATGCTCCCGAGCGTAGCAATGCAGACGGGATCGGACGGTCGAGCAATCCGGGAACGTCAGTACCGTCGCAGCACGCCTCGGACTACGCCTTGAATTTTACAGTGCTTGACGCGGATGGGGTCGAAGGCAGGGTTCGCGGGCTGGAGGCGGATGCCGTTGCGTTCTTTGTAGAAGGTTTTGAGCGTTGTGGAGCCGTCGGGCAGGAGCGCGACGACGCGGTCGCCGTTGCGTGCGATCTCGGTTCGTTCGATTATTACGAAGTCGCCGTCGAGGATTCCCTCGTCGCGCATGGATTCGCCTTCGACGCGGAGTGCGAACGTGCCGGCGTTCCTGCCGGGGCGGGGGCCCAAGAGGTCGGCGACGTCGAGTTCGTCGCGGTCCTCAAGTTTTTCGATGGGCATGCCCGCGGCGATGCGGCCTACGAGCGGGAAGCGCAGCGGTTGTTCCTCGTCAGGGAGCGGCACGCCCGGCGGGATGGTCAAAGAGCGCACCTTGTTTGGCTCGCGCTGGAGGGCGCCGTGCTTGATCAGGGTTTCGACGTGCTCGAAGGCGGTGACTTTGCTGACACCGAGCGCCTCGGCGATCTCCTTCATGGTCGGGGAATAGCCATGCTGGAGCCGCGAATCGCGGACGAGCCGGACGATGATCAGTTGTTTCGGAGTCAGATTCATCTGCGGGGATCTCCGGGAACGTGAAATGCCTGCTGCGAGGATCGCAACGGGCGAGGAGAACAGGCGGCGCGTCGCGCAGCGGGGCCGCGTCCCGTTCGATGGCAGCGGCTAGCGCCGCCTGGGCCCCGAGCAGGCGCAGCAGCCCAACGGCGGGGTCGTTCGGCGCCCGGTCCCAGCCGTCGGCGTCGCGGCGCTGGCGCCCGTCGTCCGGGGCGGTCGGGACTTCCCCGCGGACCAGCCTGCCCGCGACGCTGTGGTACGAGGCTGTGAACTCCCCCCCCGGGCCGAGCCGGAGGAGCGCCGGGCCGGTGTGCGCTGCTGATTGAAGCCTCATCTCCGCACCGTCCTTCGCCAGTGACGCCGGGCCGGCCTGCGCCGAACGCGTCGCTCACCCCGTTCATCATCCGAGCGAGGGGGCGGCGCGGTTCGGCACGAGTCCGCAGTTTCCGGTCGGCTCCGCCCCGGGAACTGGCGCAATCGCCCGTCATCAGGTTATTTCCCCGTTCGACCCGCCCGCCCGTTCAACTCGCCGGGCTTGGCCCGGACGTGTCTACAGGTCGAGCGTCTCCCATGCCGTTCCACGACATGTTGGACCTCCGTCGGCCCGTGGAGTCTGAATCGGCCGGGGCCGCTTCCTTGCTGCACAAACTTGATCGTCTATCTGTTAGGGGTATGATAGCCTATCAAAATACGAACCGCAAGCGGTATAGTAGGTTTTTGATCGGGTATTCCCGAATTCGCGTAAACCTTTGCTTAAAAAGCCATTACGTTGTGAATAAACGAGGCGCTCCGGCCCTGTCGATACGGAGCAAACGTCATTCACGCCGGGCGACCACCTGGCCCCGGCGTTCGATCACGCGGCGGATTTCGAGGATCGTGACCTCCGCCCGCAGCGCCCCAGGCTCGACACCAAGCCCGCGGGCGAGTTCCTCCATCGACATCGGCTCAGCGAGCGCACGAACGATCGCTCGTTGCGGCTCGCTGAGCCCCGACTCGGCGATCGAGCTGATCGTCGCTTCGCCCGCGTGCTCGAACAGGTCGCGCTCCGGGGTACGAGCAGGATCCGCGTAGCGGTCGGCGTGGACCCCGGCGTGAAGGTGCCTCGCCGGGGTTTCAAGGATGTCGAGCACGTCGGCTGGCGCCGTCACAAGGTGCGCCCCGCCGCGTTTGAGAAGATCGTTCGACCCTTCCGACGCGGGAGAGTCGATCCGCCCCGGGACCGCGAAGACCTCCCGGCCGTGGTCCTCGACGGCATGCCGCGCCGTGATCAACGCCCCGGACCCCGCCGCCGCCTCGACGACCAGCGTGCCCAGACTCAACCCCGAGATGATCCGATTCCGCATCGGAAAATTCTGCGGGTTCGGCCCGGTCATCAGCGGCAGTTCCGAAACCACCGCCCCCCGACCATCAGCGATCTCGTCGAATAGTTCCCTGTTTTCAGGCGGGTAAACATGCCCCAGCCCGCACCCGAGCACCGCGATCGTCCGCCCGCCCAGACGGAGCGCCGCGCGATGCGCCGCGGTGTCGACCCCGCGCGCCCCGCCCGACACGACCGTCAGCCCCGACCCCGCGAGCCAGCCCGCGAATCGTTCCGCCTGCTCGATCCCGTACGCCGAGCACGCCCGCGAACCGACGAGCGCGACGGTGTAGCGGTCGAGGTCGGCTCGCAACCCGCCCCGGACATACAACATCGGCGGCGGGTTAGGGATCGCGGCGAGCAACGGCGGGTATTCGGGATCGCCGAGCGTGACCAGCCGCACGCCGAGTTCCTCCGCCCGGCCGAGTTCCTCCGCGACGCGCTCCGCCGAGGCCTCGCGGTCGGCGACGATCGCTCGCGCGGTCTCCATGCCGACGCCTTTGACGAGCCGGAGCGAGTCCTCGGATTGCTCGAGCACGCTCGCCGGGTCGCCGAAGGCGTGGATGAGCCGGGCGATGAGGATCGGCCCCAGGCCGTCGATCAGCGTAAGCCGGAGCACAGCGTGGGCGCGACTCGTGCGACTATCAGCGGGCATGAACTCCAATGTATCT
>CAZTEE010000063.1:0-9059 GCA_964611775.1 uncultured Phycisphaeraceae bacterium
CTTCATTACAACTGACATTCACATCGTGCGGCGTGTTCTCAAGAACCGTCGGCGACACCCACGCGCCCTCGCGCGAGCCGCCCGTCAGAACACGCGCCCCCGCGGCGACGGCCTCGCTGATCCACGTTTCGATCCGCTCCGCGGCGTCGGTGTCGATAACCGGGCCGAACAGCGTCGATTCATCGTGGGGATCGCGTTGTTCATCAAATTTCTTCGCCCGCGCGACCAGCCCGTCGCGGACTGATTCGTACACCGACCGGTGCGCGAAGACCCGCTGCACGCTTATGCACGACTGCCCGGCGTACGCGAACGCGCCGTACGCGATGCGTTCCACGGCGAAGTCCGCGGCTGCGCCCTCGTCCACGATGCACGCGGCGTTGCCGCCGAGTTCGAGCACTACTCGTTTGCGCCCCGCCTTGTTCTTAAGTTCCCAACCGACCTTCGGCGAGCCGGTGAAGGACAGCAGCGCGGGGCGGTCGTCCTCGGTGAAGAGTTCGCGCCCGTCGTCCGGGCAGGGCAGGATGCTCCAAGCGGCGGGCGGCAGATCGGTCGCGGCGAGCAGTTCGCCGAGCAACAGAGCCGAGACGGGCGTGCGGCTGTCGGGTTTGAGAACGAACGGGCAGCCCGCCGCGATCGCCGGCCCGATCTTGTGCGCTACGAGATTCACCGGGAAGTTGAACGGCGTGATGAGCGAGCACACGCCGATCGGCACGCGCATGGTCACGGCGGTGTAGGCGCGGCCTTGCGCGGTCGCGTCGATCGGGAGCCGTTCCCCGCCGAGCCGGCCTGCCTCGTCGGCGCAGAGGGTGAACGTCGTGACGGCGCGGTCGATCTCTGCGCGAGCCGGCCCGATGGGCTTGCCGGCTTCGATCCGCATGACCTCGGCGAACTCGTCGCGCCGGCGTCTGAGCATCTCGGCGACATTGCGGAGCGCGGCGATGCGGGAATCGAGCGGGACATCGCGCATCGCCCGGCGTGCGTCCCACGCGGCGCCGATCGCCTCGTCCACCTCCGCACGCCCGGCGACGCAGACCGCGTGCGCGACCTTGCCCGTGAACTTATCGAGCACCGGCTCGCGGCGGTCGGTCGCCCGCGGACGCCCGGCGAGCCAGATGGGGCGTGCGTTGTTCATGCCTGCTGATCCTCGTTCTCAGTTTCGCGCTCCCGACGGGATCCCGGCCCGGCAGGCGTATCATCCGGCCCGGCGTCGCGGGCTGTGTGCATCCACCCGGCGTCCACCACTGAACATAGGATGTCGGCCCGCAGCGGGCCGATTCGGCCAAAGTTCCCTGCAGGCATATCACGCGGAGGCCGAGTGGCCGAAACTCAGCAACAAACAAAGCCCGAACCCGCTTCGCCCGCCGCCGGATCCTCGATCCGCGCGACTGTCTTCCGCGCCGTGATCGGCGTCGCGGTGATCGCAGCGGGCGTGGGTGTCTACTTCTTCCTTCAAGCGACCAAGACCCAGCCCGGGTTGGCGCCGATCGCGCAGCGGGCGCTCGTGGTGCGCGCAGTACCCGCGGTCGTTCGTCCGGTCGCCCGGCCTTGGGTCGGGTTCGGGTCGGCGCGGGCGATGTCGGACATCTCCATCTCCGCGGAGATCCCCGGTCGGGTCGTCGAGCGCCCGCCGAATGTCAATATCGGCGCGTGGGTAGATCGCGGCGATCTGATAGTCCGGCTCGACGCCGCCGAGTACGGCGACCGCCTGGCCGCTGCCGAGGAATCCGTTCGCGCTCTCGAAGCGCAGGTCGAGCGCGTCGATGTCGAAGGCGAGGCGCTCACCGAGTCGGTCGCGCTGACGGAATCCGGCGTCGAACTATCGGTGCGTGAACTCTTGCGCGCACGAGACGCGTTCGAGCGGGGCGCCGCGTCTGAGAACGAGATCGACCGCCTCGAGCGCGAACTGACCACCCGCCGGCGCGAACTAACCGACCTGCGCCAGCGGCTTGACTCGATCCCGTCGCGGCGGCAGGAGTTGTTCGCGCAGATCGGGCGCGCCCGCGCCGACGAAGCCGCCGCCCGGCGTGATGTTGATCGCGCCCGCGTTGTCGCGCCCGTCGCGGGTGTGATCCAGGAACTCGACGCGAACGTGGGAGACCGTGTCTCACTCGGGCAGCGTGTGGCGCGCGTGGTGGATCTCTCGCGTGTCGAAGCGCCGATCCGCATGCCGGTGTCCGCCGCGGGCGAGATCAGCGTCGGGGACGAGATGACTCTCGAAGCCGACGGGCCGAGCGGTCGTGAATGGCGCGGCGTGGTGGCGCGCATCGCGCCGGTCGCGGAGGAGGCGTCACGCTCGATCACCGTCATAGTCGAGATCGAGCAGGACGGCCGCGCCGTCACACCCGGGACGCTGCTTCCCGGGCAATTTGTCATAGGAAGTTCGCGCGCCTCGCGTCCCGAGCCGCGATTGATCGTCCCGAGATTCGCCGTGGTGAACGATCGCGTGTTCGTTGTCGGCGAAGAGGGGATCGCGCGGAGCCGACCCGTGCGCGTGCTGCACCACATCGACGGCGTGTTCGCGGACATCGACCCCGCGATCCGCGAGTGGGCGGTGCTCGACAACGGCGTCGAGCCGGGCGAGCAGGTCATCATTTCGAACTTCGAAGAGATAACCGACGGCTCACCAGTGCAGACGATCGCCCCGACTACGGGCGTCGCGCCGACCGCCGAGCGCGACACGCGCACCCATGAAAATCGAGAGGCGCGGCAATGAACATCGTCGCGTTCGGCGTGCGCAACCCGGTCCCCGCGAACCTGGTCATGCTCGCGCTCATCGGCGCCGGGCTTGTGCTCGGGCTTGGGCTGCGGCGTGAGTTTTTCCCGGAGACCCGGCCGAACGAGGTCATCGTCGCTGCGCCCTATCCCGGCGCATCGCCCGACGAGATCGAGACGGCGCTCGCGATCAAGATCGAGGACGCGATCGACGATCTCGATGATGTCAAGGAGATCACGACGACGGTCGTCGAAGGCGCCGCGACCGTGCGCGTCGAGTTCAAGGAAGGACTGAACATCGACGCCGCAGTTGCGCGGGTGAAGCGGGCGGTCGATGCGCTACAGGATCTGCCCGAGCGATCCGAGCGGATCGTCGTGACGGAGTTCGAGCCGAACATCCCCGTGATAAGCGTCACGATCTTCGGCGGCGCCGACGAGCGCGTTCTCAAGGACGCGATCCGAGAGATGCGCGACGACCTCCGCACGCTCCCCGGGATGGGCGACGTGAATATCTCCGGTGTACGCACGGACGAGATCTCCGTTGAGGTCGATCCCGCGCGCACGCTCGAGTTCGGCCTGAGCCTGCCCGCGATCGCCGGTCGGATCCGCGAGGCGATGACCGAAACTCCCGCCGGCTCCGTCCGCACACCGACGAGCAACGTCACGCTGCGCGCGGTCGGCGCACAGGAACGCGCCGACGCGGTGCGCGGGATCGTGCTGGCCCAGACTCCCGACGGCCGCGCCGTCCGAGTCGAGGACATGGCTGAGGTGACGCCCGGCTTCGCGGATATCGATCTGCGCACGCGGTTCAACGGCGAATCAGCCGCCACCCTTACCATCTTCGCGACGGGCGATCAGGACGTGATCGACATCGCGTCGCTGGTCAAGGCGTACATCTCCGGCCGCAACCGCCAGCCGTTGCAACTTACCTGGCGCGAGCGTGCGACGAAATTGCTCAGCGGGGACAGGCCCGGCGCGGTGACGCCGCCGCGCATCGCGGCGTACGAACTCGGCTCGCGCCGCGCTGTTGTCCCGAGTACCGAGATCAGCATGCACTCGGACCTCGCGCGGTTTGTCGAACAGCGTCTCGAACTGCTGGGGCGCAATGCGTTCTGGGGGCTTGTCCTCGTCTTCGGGACGCTCCTGTTGCTGCTGGCGACGCGCGTCGCGCTGTGGGTGACCGCGGGTCTGATCATCGCGCTCCTGGGGACGCTCGCGGTGATGAATCTGCTCGATATATCTTTGAACTTTCTGACGATGTTCGGGCTGATCATCGTGATCGGGCTGCTCGTCGACGACGCGATCGTGGTCGCGGAGAACATCAGCGCCAAATACGAGGCGGGCGAGCCCGCGCTCGCCGCCGCGGTCTCGGGCGCGCGGCAGGTGCAATGGCCGGTCGTGGCGACGGTGCTGACGACGATTGCCGCGTTCATGCCGCTGCGCGCGATCGAGGGACGCATCGGCGACATGATGGGCGCGATCCCGATCGTCGTCGCGTGCGCGCTGGGGATGTCGCTGCTCGAGTCGCTGCTGATCCTCCCGAGCCACATGGGACACAGCCTGACCGGTGCTGACAAACGTCGGCGCAGACGCGCCGATCGCACGATCAACTCAACAAGAGTGAACGAATCGCCCATGCGGCTTCGCGCGTTCCGCACGCTGATTCTCGAGCCGTACTCAAGGCTGCTCGAATGGTCGCTGCGCGGCAGATATCTCACGATCGCGGTCGCGCTCGCGGTGCTCGTCGGCTCTTTCGGGCTGATCGCGGGCGGGCGCGTCCGCTTCGAGTTCCTCGCGTCGGCGGACGCGGAACTCGTGCTCGCCGATCTGCGCATGCCCATCGGGACGCCGATCGAGCGGACCGATGAAGCCGTGCGCCTGATCGAACGCACCGCGCTCGCGCTGCCCGAAGTGCAGAGCACGATCACGGTCGTAGGCGCCAGGCAGAACCTCGACGGCGACGGCGGCTCGCAGCAGACACATCTCGCGCAGATCTATCTCGAGCTCCGGCCGGTCGAGTTCCGTGACCGCACCAGCCGTGAGTTAATCGACGACCTCCGCCGACAACTCGGTGAGATCCCCGGCGTGAAAAGCCTTCGCTTCGAAGAAGCCCAGGGCGGTCCCAGCGGCCCGGATATTTCTTATGCTATTGTCGGTGACTCGGCCGCGATGATCCGCCGCGCCGCCGACGCTCTGATGTCCAGACTCGACGAGTTCGACGGCGTCTTCGGCGTCACCGACGACGCCGACGCCGGGCAGCGCGAACTCCGCGTCGAACTGCGCCCCGGCGCCGCGGCCCTCGGCTTCACAACCGAGAACCTCGCGACGCAACTCCGCGCCGCGGTGTTCGGACTCGAAGCCTACACCTTCGCCGGCGACCGCGAGGACGTGGACGTGCGCGTCAAGTTCTCCGAATCCTGGCGCAGAAGCCTGGCCCGGCTGGAAGCGGCACACGTCTTCACACCCGCCGGCGAGCCTGTGCCGCTCGCCGAGATCGCGACCCTGACCGACGCCGAGGGGTTTGCGACCGTACGCCGGCTCAACCGCCAGCGGGCCGTGACCGTGACGGCGGATGTCGATCGCGCCGTGGCGAACCCCGAGGAGATCACCGCTGCGATGCGCGACGAACTCCGCGCGATCAACGCGGAGCACCCCGGCGTGCGCATCATCCCGCGCGGCCGACAGGAGGATCTGGCGGATTCGTTCCGCTCGCTGCCGCTCGGGATGCTCGGCGCCGTCGTGGCGATTTACATCATTCTAGCGTGGCTGTTCGGATCTTACATCCAGCCGCTCGCCGTGCTGCTCGCGGTCCCCTTCGCAACTATCGGCGCGATCTGGGGTCACCTCGTCATGGGCTTCGACATGACGATCCTCTCGCTGATCGGCTTCGTCGCGCTCACCGGCATCGTCGTCAACGACTCGCTCATCCTCATGCAGTTCTACAAGGAGAAACGCATCGAGCACATATCAATGCACGACGCGCTCATGGCGACCGGCCGCGCACGCGTCCGCGCGGTCCTGCTTACAACCGTGACGACCGTGCTGGGCCTCGCGCCCCTGATGCTCGAGCAATCCTTCCAGGCGCGGTTCCTCATCCCGATGGCGATCACCATAAGTTTCGGCCTGATCGCGGCGACGCTGCTGACGCTCGTCATCCTGCCGTGCATCCTGATGATCGGCCGCGACGCTCACCGCGCCGCGCACTACATGATCACCGGGCGACGGGTCCGCAGCGACTTCGTCCGCTGGGACGACGCCCTGCACGCCTCGGGCGAGACCACCTGAAACACTCCGAATAGATAACATATCAAAGCAATGGCCCGGGGATGAAATCCCCGGGCTTGCTAACTCGATGTGATCGCGCTCAGCGTCCGACGGGTCCGAGGATCGCCGAGATCAGCGCCCGCTTCGCATCCGAGCTCGCGACGCCGAGCGCCTCGCCCCGGCGTTGCGGGACTTCCTCCATGTCGCCGGCCTCGACGGGGGTGATAGGCCGAAGCGTGAGACTCGCGCCGCTGTTCATGCCCTTACGGTAGGGATCAATCAGGTCCTGTGAGGGTTAAAGAACGGCGTGCCTACGCCGGTTCCACGCTATATTCTGCCCAATGCCCGACCGCATCGGCCCCTACACCATCACCCGCGAACTCGGCCGGGGCGGGATGGGCGTCGTGCACCTCGCCCGCGATACGAGGCTCGATCGTGATGTCGCGATCAAGGCGCTCCCGCCCGAACTCGCCTCCGACCCGGCGCGGCTCGAGCGCTTCGAGCGCGAGGCCCGAACGCTCGCGCAGCTGAATCATCCCAACCTCGCGGGCATCCACGGCGTCGAGGAGCAGGACGGCGCGAAGTACCTCGTCCTCGAATATGTCGAGGGTGAGACACTCGCCGAGACGCTCGACCGCGGGCCGCTGCCTGTTGATGATGCGGTCGAGCTGGCCGTTCAGATCGCCGCCGGCGTTGAGGCCGCGCACGAAGCAGGCGTCATCCACCGGGACCTGAAACCCGGCAACATTATCATCACGCCGGACGGGCAAGCCAAAGTGCTCGACTTCGGGCTGGCGCGCGTCGAGGAGGCGTCGTCGTCATCGACGGGCGTGATGAGCGATTCGCCGACGCTGACATCCCCCGCGGTCCAGCACTCGCCGACGATGCCCGGCGTCATCCTCGGAACGGCCGCGTACATGTCGCCCGAGCAGGCCCGCGGGCGCAAGGTGGACAAGCGCACGGACATCTGGTCCTTCGGCGTGGTGCTGTACGAGATGCTCGTCGGCGCGTCGCCCTTCCACGGCGAGACGGTGAGCGACTCGATCGGCGCTGTGCTGCATAAGAATCTCGATCTTGATCGCTTGCCGCCGGGGACGCTTGTGAATGTGCGGCGCGTACTCGAACGATGCCTGGTACGTGACAAGAATCTGAGGTTCAGGGACATCGGGGATGTCAGACTGGATCTGATGAATCCTGTCTTGCAGAGCGTTGAACAGACAAGTCAGCGGACATTGCTTCCATGGACAATCGCCGGTGCAGCCATGTTGCTGTTCATGGTCACGCTCGCGTTAAGGATCACGAACTCGTCCACCCACCGTCCGACAGCCCTCCCGACAGTCGATTTCGAGATTCAGATTCCTCGGGCAGGCACGCGGTTCTCGAGTGCACCGTCTGTCGCGATCACAAGCGACGGACAATCGGTTGCGATCCAGGCGGACGATGACGGATTCGACCCGATCTACGTCCGGCACCTCAACCAAGGCACGCTGCGACGCGTCGAGACACCGTGGGCGGAAGAGCCGGATCTGATCCGCTGGACGCGCGACGGGCGGTGGCTGATCGTGCGGAAAGATTCGAGCTCGTCGGGCGAGCTCTGGAAAGTCAGCCCCTTTGGTGAAGCGCCGAAGCTGATCAGTTCGCTCCCGAATCAGGGTTTTATCTGGGCGGACAGCGTGGATTACCTCGGCGACGACACGCTCATTGTCGGGCTCGCTACGGCCGGGCTCTGGACCGTTCCAGAGCGTGGCGGGAGACTGAAACAGTACCTTGAACCCGCGGAGAAGGAGATCCTCACCCAGCCGCGGCCGGTTCCGGGATCGGATGCGCTGCTCTTCCTCGAGATCAATGGCGGCACGCTCGAGATGCTCCAAGACGGCGAGCGGCGCACGCTGTTCGATTTCCAGGGCGGTCGGCTCTCTCAGCTGGAGATCGCGCCGGATGGGACCGTGCTCTTCTCGATTTTTTCCGGAACATACTCTCGTGGAACATATAAACTCGATCTGGATGTCGACACGCTCGAAGTGACTGGTGATCCGCTCCTGATCTTTCCGGTCGGCGATGTTGACATCGCGGACAATGGCACACTTGTGGTCGGATCCCGCCTGGTTTCTGAGCCGGCCATGCGAGATCTTGTATGGGTCAATCCTGACGGATCCATCTCCGAGATCGTCGCGAGCGGACTGCCAAATGCACGCGATGTGTCGCTCTCGCCCGACTCAAGTCGTGTCGCGGTGAGTCTGGTTTCATCAGCATCGCTCGGTAAAGACGAACTGGATTATGACATCGCGGTGATCGGTCTGGGCAATGGATCTCGCTATGAACTGCGTGAATTCACGGGCAATGACTATTACCCGTTCTGGACCGCGGACGGCGACGGGATCATCTATACCACATACAACGCGGGGATCCGCAGAACCCATCAACGCCCGGCATCCGGTGCCGGCAAGCCAGAGACGATTGTCGAGCGGTCCATGATTACACGCCCGTCAGATGATGGGCGTTACCTGGTCAGCAGCATCGATCAGCTGTGCTACAGGGAAACGGGCCAGAGTGAATCATCCGTCTTCTCCGAGAATCCCAGCTTCAACTTCGATCTGAGTTCGCAGAGCACATACCTTGCCTACACGCCCGGCGAGGCGGGTGACGGGGTCCTGTTGCAACGGTTCCCCGAGGGCGGGGCGGTGTCGACCGTGACCACCATGGACGCATCGGGGCTGAGCTGGTCGGACGACGATTCGAAGCTGTACTTCTGGGCCGAAGATGCGTTCTGGGAAACCCCGGTGGATATCTCTGGATTGCAACCGAGCGTCGGGCTGCCAAGGCAGCTCTTCAGCGCGGAAGACACAGGAGTGGTGCCTTCAAGAATCTATGGCATCGGCGCCGATGGACGATTCCTCATGCTCCTTGAGCCTGAAGACCTCCCCGAAAAAACGGAGTCCATGCCCATTCGAATCATTCAGGGCTGGATGGATGGGGGCACACAAAGCAGATGATTGAAGAAGTCGGACCCTACAAAGTCATCCGCGAGCTCGGCCGCGGCGCCGGCGTCTTGTGGTTCGCGTTCACCTCTGCGCGACCAACCC
>CAZTEE010000064.1:0-8945 GCA_964611775.1 uncultured Phycisphaeraceae bacterium
GGCGAGCGCGTGCTGGGTCGGCTCGCGCGAATAAACCACGAGCGCCGCTCGCGCGACGTGGATTAGCCGGCTGCACCGGCCGGGGGTGATTCGCAATTTGTTAAGTGGTCAGGGTGTAACCTGATTACCGCACGCGTGCGACGAGGATGGTTGTGTCGTCGGTCTGGCGGGCGAGGCCGGTGTATCGGCGTCTTTCCCAGAGGATGTGGCTTGCGATGCGGTCGGCGGGGGCGTCGGGGTCGAGGGTGAGTATGCCCAGGAGCGCGTCGCGGACGCGGCGTTTGCCGAAGCGGTTTTCCTGGAAGTTCATCGCGTCGGTCAGCCCGTCGGAATATATAAGAACGACGTCGCCGGGGTGGAGGTCGTAGACGCCCTGCTGGTAGCGCTGGGAGGGGTCCACGCCGAGGACCATGCCCCCGACGGGGAGTTCGTCGAGGTCGGCGGTTGTGGGCGGGCGGTGCGCGGGCACGCGGACGACGACGGGCGGCTCGTGCCCGGCGTTGCAGTAGGCGAGGCGGCGTGTCGCGGGGTCGATCACGCCGAGGAACAGCGTGGCGAACTCGTTGATGAGGGTGTCGCGGCAGAGGGCCTGGTTGGCGCCGGCCATGACCTCGTCGACTTTTGTAATGTTAGAGGTGTGGGCGCGGACTGTGGCGCGGACGGCGCTCATGAGGAGGGCGGCGGGGACGCCTTTGCCGACGACGTCGCCGAGCGCCAGGGCGAGCAGCCCGTCGTGCTCGAAGGCGTCGTAGAAGTCGCCCCCGAGTTCGAAGCAGGGGTCGAAGCGGGCGGCGAGGTCGATCCCCGGCGTGTCGGGGAGCACGTCCGGGAGCATCCGGCGTTGTACGTCCGAGGCGAGCGCGAGTTGGCGCCGGACGCGGCGCGCGTCGGCCTCGGCTTCGAGGAGGCGCGCGTTGGCGACGCCCGCGGCGATCTGCTGGGCGATGGACTGGAGCAGGTCCTGTTCTTCGCGTGCGGCGCGCATGTGTCCACGGCTGTAAAGACGCAACAGGCCGAGCGTCTCGCCGCGGAATACGAGTCCGACGCTCGCCATTCCGAGGAGTCCCTCGGCGACGAGTGCGTCGCGGTGGAGGAAGTCGTCGCGGTCGTGGATGTCGGGTGTGATGACGACGGCGCCGCCGAGCGCCTCGGCGTCGCAGGCGCGCTCTGCCGGGAGGGCCCCGGCGGCGGCGATGTACCCGTGGCTCAGGCCGACGCTCGCGCGGAGTTGCAATACGCGTCGCTCTTCGTCGAGGATTCTTATAGACCCGGCGTCGGCGCCGAGCGTCTGAACAGCGGCGTGGAGGGCGGCGTCGAGGACGGCGTCGACGGTAGTCGCGCCTACCAGCATCGACGAAAGCCGGTATAGCACGCCGAGTTCCTCGACACGCCGGCGCAGATCGACCTGCCCGCGGCAGACCTCGGCCACCGTCGCGGCTAGGTGCGTGAGGAAAGTTTCGACGGCGGGACGCAGCGCGGGGTCGGGCGCGGCGCCGGTCCACTCGAGCGCGATCGAACCGATCGCGCGATCGTCAACAACCAGCGGCGCGGCGAACTCGGGCGTACGGGCGGGTTCGTCGTCTCCGACGGTCAGGAGCGCGAAGACGCGCTCGCCGTCGCCGCGGACGACGACTCGGCCGCGGCCGTCGCGGAGTGTGACGGGCAGGCCCGTGAGTTCCTGCGCGGATTCGCAAAGGCGGATGAGCGAACCGTCGGTGAGGAAGTCGGTGATGCAGATGCCGCCGGGCGTCACCGCGGCGCCCACGCCCGGCGGAGGATGTCGATGAAAGGATCGACCGGCGCGTCGGGGTTGTCCGCGGCGTCGAAGCGGATGACGGCGCCGAGACCGGCGTTAACGAGATCGGCGTCGCCGGTCTGATGGCCGATGTACGCGAGGAGCAGCCCGCTGTGGCGCGCCATCGGGTTGATGCCCGCGATGTTGTCGCGGAGGCGCGCGACGACGGCGGCGAGCCGGGTTTCGTTGGGCAGCAGCGACGGGTCGAAGCGGACGGCGACGAACTCCGGGCTTTGGCGCAGCAGCCGCTGGAGGTTTATCGACGCTGAGAGGAAGAGCGTCGCGCCGATCTCGGCGTGGATGCGGCCGGCGGCGGCGAGCGGGTCGTTCGGGCGGATCGCGAGCGCGCCCGTGAATCGTTCCTCGGCGTCGAACCAGCGGCCGTCGCGGAGGTGACGCTGGGCGGCGCGCATCTGCTCGGCGTAGAAGTCGCGCGATTCGTCGGCGGGGACGAGCGTATCGATCCGAGTCGCTGCGTCTGAGATGAGCGCGATCGTGCGCGCGATATCCGCGTCGCGGAGATCGTTATCGCCGTCGGGCGCGGAGGCGCCCCGCATGGCTTCGCGCAGGCGTGTCAGCCGGGCCTCGAGTGCCGAAGATCGCGGCGCGGTCCCGGCGGCGGCATCATCGGCGGGTTGTTGATCGAAGGGGAGTGACGGATCGGCGCCGGGGTCGGCGTCGCCCGGGGTCGGGTCGGATGTCGGGTCGGGCTGGGCTGGGGAAGTCTCGGCGGCGCGGGCGCGGAGTTCCTCGAACATCTCGAGATAGTTTCGTGAGACGAGCCGGGAGTCGATGTAAGAATCCACGCGCACGCCGAGCCGACCGTCGGGGGTGTCGGCTTGGGCGGGGTCTGGTTCGGCGGCGGGACGTGGTTGTTCGGATCGGCTTACGCCGAGCAGCGGGGTGATGGAATAGACGGTGAGCGCTTCGCCGGGTCGGTCGGCGGAATCGCGGACGAACTCGCGCGGGCGGAGGAAAGCGTCGGAGAGGTGTTCGCTGGTGGAGCGGAGCGTTCCGGTTGTCAGGCCGAAGGGGTCGATCGTGCCGGCGTCGGCGGTTACGCCGAACCCCTGCGCGGAGGTGGCGGCTCGTCGCGCGATGGGCAGCGCTGCGAAGTCGCCGACACTAGCGCCGGTGGCGAGGCGCATCTGCTGCTGAAGGCCTTCGATGCCTCGGATGCCGCGTGTGGCGAGTCCGGAGTAGAGGGCGTCGCGCTGGAAGGCGAAGAGGTCGTTGGAGGCGGCGCCGCCGAGCGACCCGGCGTCAAGCCCGAGGCGTTCGAGGGCGCCGATTAGTTCGGGGTCGCCGCCGGTGAACTCTCCTGAGGCGAAATAGCCGACTTCGCCGCGGAAACTGGCGCCGCCGGGCGCGTTGCCGGTGACGATGGCGTTGCGGAAGCGGAGTTCGGCGGCGAGGTTTGAGACTGGCGTGTTATGAATGGCGCCTTGTTGGAGCGGGCGGTCGAGCGCTCGTCCATCGCCGAGGGCGCTCTGCGCGACAGCGCCGGCGGCGGCGGCGGCGTGAATAAGTAATGCGACCGTGCCGACGACTGCGGGCCTGGAAAAGGTTTTCGGATGGTTCATGGCGTTCATCCCTTCGGCCAACTGTAGCCTTCGGCCCAGCGGTGGAGATAAAAAAACGGCCGGCCCAGGGAGGGTGGGCCGGCCGAATCTCGGGGAGGCGGGGAGGGGGAGTCGGACGGGACGCTCCCGGGGAGGCGGTCAGAGCGTCCGTTCGACGGTCGGGGCGTTGAACAGCCGAGTCGCGGTGTCGCGGGCCTCGTCGTCCGGTGTGAAGAGGTAATAGATGACGCCGGCGTTGCGCCAGACAAGGACGGGGGCGCCGGCGGTGGTCCGGCATCGGTAGCGGACCCCGGTTTCGAGCCGGGGCGCCGAGCCGGTGTCTTTCTGGATGAAGAGGCTGAGCGTCGGGCGCGAGCCGTCGGCGTCTTTGTAGAGCAGGTGCGCCGAAGCCCCCGGGCCGGGGACGTGGCACCCGCCGACGCCGGTGAGCTCGTACCCGGCTTCTTCGAGGTTGATGCGGATCGGGGGCTGGCCGAGGAGTTCGACGACGGCGTCGGAGGCTTGGGCGCCTTCGCGCACGTCGAACTTGCGCTCGAAGTATTGATCGAACGCGGAGCACTTGTTGTGCTCGGCGACGATGAAGTCCGAGGCGTTCATGAGCCGGGCCGCGGTCGCGTTGCCGAACATCGGCGCGACGGTTGACCCGACGGGCGTCTGCATAATGACGGTGACCGCGGTCAGGAGCGCCAATGACGCCGCGACGGCCAGCCACGTCGGGCCGGAGGCCCAGAACCGGCGGTCGCGCGTCCGCACGGCTAGCGTCTCGACGCCGATCTCACGCTCGATCTCGCGCTCGCGCTCGAACATCGCGGCGATGGAATCCCGCAGCGACGCCGGGGCGACGGCGGGCTCGCGCATGACGCTACCTACACCCTCGCGCAAGGCCCGCTCGAACGCGACGCGGGCGTCGATCGAGGGGTCCGCGGCTCGGGCCCGGTCGAACGCGGCCTGCTCGGGCGCGGTCAGTTCGCCGTCGGCGGCGGCGCGGATCAGGGCGGGGACCGAGAGGTCTCCGGATGAACGGGGGAGGTCGGGCTGGCGTTCATGCGTTGTCATTCGGTCTCGTCCGTGCCCGGGGAGGCTGGTGATGCGAACTCGGTGTCCTTGAGTTGGTCGGCGATCTTCTTACGCGCCCGGTGCAGCCGGCTCATCACCGTTCCGACCGGGATGTTCAGCATGTCGGCGATCTCGCGGTACTTCATTCCTTCGACGCCCCAGAGCAGGAGCGCCATTCTCGAATCCGGATCGAGCGACTCGATCGCCCTGGTTATCCGGCTGTCGACGTGTTCCCAGTCGAGCGATGCGAGATCCCAGGCGGGCGGCGGCTCGTCGGGGGGCCGTTCGCGCTGGTCCTCGCCGTGGATCGAATCGACGGGCGTGGGCCGACGTGTCTGCTTGTCGAGGTGCGAGTAGAAGACGTTGTGCAGGATTGCGAAGAGCCAGGGTCGGACCCCGTCCCCGCGATCCTCGAACCGGTGCGCCGAGCGGAGGGCGCGGTAGTAGGTGTCCTGGACGAGATCCGCAGCCGTGGCGTGATCCCGGCAGAGCTGGAACGCCGCCCGATGCATGAGATCGAGCTCGTCCAGGGCGAGTCGCTCGAATTCCGCTCGCTCCACGCGATTGGTCCTTCTCGCCGACCTACCCAACCGGCGGGCGGTCGGCTCTATTCCCGTGTCCGGCGAAACGTTCCGTGAAGTCACGCCGGGGCTTTCGCCGATCGGCACAGAGAGTACCGGATCGGTCAGTCTTCAGCCGAGGACTCGCGTTCGAGTCGATCCCTGGCCCGTTTTTTCGCGGCGAACAGGCCGGCGGCGGCGTCGGCCCGGCTATCGGCCCCGACGGGCGTCGATCCCTCAGCCGGCTCGTTCGGCTTCGTCGGCTCGGGGCGATCGCCGGTCTTCTGGGACCGGAGCGCGCGCTGGATCGCCTCGCGCCGGTCGCCGGCCGGAATCGACTCCGCCGGCCTGGAGATCCGTCGCGGCTGGGCCGGTGAAAGATCTGCGGCCGTCGGCGCAGCGGCGGCAGGATCAGCCCGCACGGTGCGGCCACGCAGCCGACCCAGTGTCCCGACCGACGCACGCCCGCGCGACCTTTCCGCCTCGGCGAGCCGACGCTCCGCGGCCAGTTCACGCGAAAGGATCCGGTCCCAGGCTACGCGCCGAGTACCCACGTCCAGCAGCATCACTCCCACCGCCCACGCCAGCAGCATCGGCCAGATCGGCGTCGTCGCGCGTCGCGGCGCCAGCCCGTCGCGCGCGAACAACTCGTCGGGTGAGGCGAACTCCCAGGACAGCGGCCGGCCGCCGGTCGTCTCGGCGATCTCGCGCAGCAGAGCAATATTAGATTCGAGCCGGCTGTGCTCGGGGCTGATCGCGCTGGCGGCGCCCGCGACGATCGGGGGCAGCCGACGCGCGCCCAACCTCGGCGTCAACGCCACCACGTACGCCCCTGTCTCGTCCGCCGCCGCGTCGCCCTCATACACCCCGGACCCGATCTGCGCCAGCCGAATCTCGCGGCGATCCCCGCTCGGCGCGACGACGAACCCGTCGACGGTCAGCAGGTCCATCGGCGCTCCCTCTTCGTCGGCGGCGTCGAGCCGGACTCGCAGCCGGCCGTCGCGCGCTTCGACCGCGACCTCGAAGTTCTGGTCCGAGACCGGGCGGGCGATCGCGCGCGCGACCGACGACCAGAGCGTCTGGAACGCGCCGCTCTCGGCCCATGCGCGGGCCCAGCGGTGCGAGTCGCTCGTCCAGGCCGCGGCCCTGCCCAGGCCGATGTTCCAGTGCGCGAGAACAGGCTCGCCCCCTGGCGCGACGATCGCGTTGATCGCCGTCGCGTCATCCTTGGGCTGCGTTAATACAAGCCCTCCCAGTGTCGGGAGCGGGCTAGGCAGGCCCGCGATCAGCGGCGATCCCGTGGGCGCGAGGCGCGGCTGGAACAGCGTCTCGCGGACCATCGGCTTGCGCAGCACACGCACCTCGCGGATGAAAATCTGAGGCAGCAGATTCGGGTCCACCACGCGGTAAAATTCGCCCCCGCCCGCGAGCGCTACCGAACGGAGGGTGTCCACGTCCGCGCCGTCGCCGACGGCGATCGTCGAGATCCGCACGCCGTCACGCTCGAGCCGGGACGCGATGTTCTGCCCCATCGCGGGCGTGCCCATCGACACGCCGTCGGTCAGCGCGATAATAAGTTTAACTTGCGCGTCTACGTCGCGGAGCATCGCGCCGGCTTCGAGGAGGGCGGGGTAGAGGTTGGTCCCCCCGCCGGGCGAGATCGCGCGGATGCGCTCCGCGGACGCGCCGGAATCGCGGTTCGGGCCGAGCGGGACGACGGCTCGGTGCGTCGAGTTGAACTCGATGACGCCGACGAGATCGGTGGGGTCGAGTGTCTGCACCGCGAGGGCCGCCGCCTCGTTGGCGATCTCCTGCTGCGTGCGCGCACCGCCGAGCACGCGGTTGCCCATCGAACCCGACGAGTCGAGCACCAGCACTATCGCCGCCGACGGCATCAGCAGTTGTTCCGGCAGGTCCATCTCGACGGGGAGCACGTCCTCGATCGGACCGTTGTTCCAGCCGCCCGCGCCGAAGGAGTTCGGCCCGCCGACCATCACAAGTCCGCCCCCGAGATCGCGGACATAACTCGCGTAAATCTCCTGCACGCTGCGCGGCATGGCGTCGGCGGGCACGTCCTGAAGGATCACCAGGTCGTATTCCTGGAGTGTCAGCAGGTCCGTCGGCGCCGCGCCCGGCGGGACGGTCTCGACTTCAATACCGGAGCGTGCGAGCGCCCGCGGAAGGATCGCGCCGGGGCCGGTCGTTGCGCCGTCGGACACGCCGTCGATCACCAGCGTCCTGCCCTTGCCGGGCGTGACGGTGAACGCTTCCCCGGCGTTGTTCTGCGCGACGGTGTCGGTCGCGGGGTCGTCCGGCTCGAAAACGGCGCGGAAGCGGTGGACAGTCTGCGCCGGGACGCGCACCTCGATCGGGACGACGGTGCGTCCGGGTTCGAGCGCCAGCCGCAGGCCCTGCCCGGGTTCGTCCGGGCTGATGTCGAGTTCCTCGCCCTCGCGCAACAGGCGGAGTGTCCCGGTAGCGGGCGCCGTCGCTCGAAGCCCGACACGGACGGCGATCATCGACTCTCGCGACGCGGTCGGGGGAGCGTCCACGAACTCTACAAGAACCTCATTCCGGATATTATAAGAAATCGGGAGCACATCGACGGGGACGGCGGCGCCCGGGGTGTCGGCGAGCGCGCGGGCCGCGGCGAGCGCGTCCCCGCGCGTCTCGACCCCGTCGGAGATCAGCACCAGCCGGCGCCGGGCTCCGGGCGGGAAGAGTGCCGCGGCGTAGCGCAGGGCGTCCGCGATGTCGGTCCCCTCGGCGAGCGCGAGGTCGAGCGCGAGGTCGTCGGGCATCCACCCGAGCACGCCGTCGCTGCGCCGATTCGCCGCGGGCGGCGCCGGGGACGCGAGCGCCAGCGCACGCCCGTCGAAAACCACCACGCCGAGCAGGTCGTCGCGGTCGCGGCCGTCGCCCGCCCGGGCCAGCCAGGATCGGGCCGCTTCCGTGAAAGATCGCGGCACGCCGCGCTCGTCGCGGCCGAAATCGCCGAACCGCTGGACCGATCCCGACACGTCGATGACCGCGATGACGGCGAGCCGGTCCGACGTTCGCACAGCCGATGCCCCGGCGAGTGCGCCCGCGATAAGAAGTACAAGAATCGTCCGCGCGACGACGGCGCTGATCGCGCGGGCCCGGCTCATGGCGCGGAACCAGCGCAGCCCGACCACCGCCAGCGGGACCGCCAGAGCCGCGAGCAGCATCCACACCGGATCGCGCAAAACCACGCCCATGCACGGAGTCTAGGTTCCGGCGTACAGAACGATAAGTCGATCGGCACGGGCGTCTCGCTGGCAGGGGCGCATTTGGTGGCACGGGCGCATTTAGTGGCACGAGCGTCTCGCCCGTGCGCGAACAGCGCCGCTCACACAGTAAGCACAAAGCAACAACCAGCGCTCAACACCGGTCGCACGTCCCGCCTGCCCTTCTTTCATGCGATCGCGACAGTGCTGAACGACGCCGGGCCGGCGAGGGCCCGGTCTTTTAGCCAGGAGCGGGGGAGGTGGCCGTCGTCGATGAGCGCTCCGGGTTCGAGGAACTCGTAGATCTCCGCGAAGGACTTCACCGCCGTGTCGTTGACGCGCCGGTATATCAGGTCCGGCGTGACGGAGCGCGGGTCGGGGACGCCCATCGCTCCGAGGATCTCGAGAAAGCTTTTGATCGTCGCCGCGTGGAACCGCGCGACGCGCTCGAACTTATCCTCGACGACAAGCCCGTGATATAGCGCGGGGTTCTGGGTGGCGACGCCGGTCGGGCAGGTGTCGTTGTTGCAGCGGAGCGCGTGGATGCAGCCGAGCGAGAGCATGAACCCGCGTGCGGAGTAGCAGGCGTCGGTATTAAGTTCGATGAATTACTGCTGGAGTTCCGGGCGGACGAGTTCGAAGAGGTATCGGAAGCGTCCGAGCAGGGGGAAGTTGCGCAGGATCGTCCGCCGGGTCTGGAGGG
>CAZTEE010000065.1:0-8927 GCA_964611775.1 uncultured Phycisphaeraceae bacterium
CAGACCGCAGGCCTCAGAACCGTTTGGATACGCGACTTCGATCCGCCCCGGTGACATCTGCCGACGATGCGGGCGTGTCCCCGCGCTGGCTCCTCAGTTACACGCCGATGGACCGTAAGCGGGCCGTGTTCTTCACGCCTCGCTGACACACAACCGGCCAGGTGCGCCTAGCCTGATTCCCGTTCCGCGCGGGCCCGGACACAGAAAGAGGAATCCTATGCGTGATAATGTCAACTTTGTCCTCGTGCTGCTGACGCTCGCCGCTACGCCGCTTATCGCGATAGTCCGCGCCGCGGAGCCGCACGCCGGCGTAACCCGAATAGCCTTCGGCTCGTGTTATAAAGAAGACGGCGAGGCCCGCATCTGGGACGCGATCAACGCCCAGCGGCCGGACGTGTTCGTGTTCCTCGGCGACAACATATACGCCGACACCGAGGACATGTCCGTCATGCGTCGCAAGTACTCGACGCTGGGCGCCGTGCCGGGCTTCTCCGAACTCCGCGCTCGCGCGACCGTCCTCGCGACTTGGGACGATCACGACTTCGGCGCCAACGACGCCGGCGCCGAATATCCGAAAAAGCACGAATCACAGAAAGAATTCCTGGATTTCTGGGGAGAACCGGCAGACTCCCTCCGCCGGCGGACGCCCGGCGTTTACGACGCGCAGTACTTCGGCCCGCCGGGACGCCGCGTGCAGATCATCCTCCTCGACACGCGCTTCTTCCGCGACGCGCTCGACCGCCTGCCCGAACGCGACCGCGACTTCCCCGACGGCCGGGCCGGCAACTACGTTCCTACCGCCGACACGTCGCGCACGATCCTCGGCGCCGAGCAGTGGAGCTGGCTCGAAACACAACTCCGAACGCCCGCTGACCTGCGCGTCATCGCGTCGAGCATCCAGTTCGTATCCGAGGAGCATGCCTGGGAAATGTGGGCAAACATGCCCCACGAACGCGAGCGCATGCTGAAACTTATCGAATCCACCAACGCCGAGGGCGTCGTGTTCATCTCGGGCGATCGTCACAAAGCGGAGCTGTCGCGCCTCGCGCCCGATGACTCCGGCCGCTCGCTCCGCTACCCGATCTATGATTTCACTTCGAGCGCCATGAACCGCCCGACCCGCTGGTACAACGAGATCAACCGCCACCGTGTCGGATCGGACTACCCCGGCGCCAACTTCGGCGCGATCGAGATCGACTGGGATTCGCGCGCTCTGACGCTGCGACTCCACGACGACGCCGGCGCAGAACTCATACGCCACCGCGTCGATCTCAACGATCTCCGATGACACGCCGCGGCACGCGCCGCACGGACATATCCCGAGCGCACGAAGACCAACATCGTGCGCAATTCGCAGCACATACAGGCATTTCCGCGTTTTTTCCTTTGACTGCGCCCGGCGTGCCGGCATGATCCGCGTGGACACACCACTACGGAGCCGACCGACATGCACAACGACCGACACGACAGAATCCGCCGCGCCCGCGCGAGCGCGCTCGCCTGCACGATCGCGCTGATCGCGCTCGGCACGATCCCGGGCTGCGTCTCGTCCGCGGCGAAAGACCGCGTTTCCGCCGCTCAGCGCGACGCGATATCCCGCCTGCGCGTTTCTTACATCGAGGATCTCGCCGTGTTCCGGGGCGCCCTCGGCGCGCTCACCCGGATCGAGATCGAAACACGCCTGACACAAGTCGAAACCGCGATCGCGTCGCGCTACCTCACCGGCTCGGGCGACGCGGACACCGCGGCGTTAGACACGGCGCTCGCAAGCCCGAGCGGCGACCCCGCGCCGGACGCGCTCATCGCCGCCGTCCGCGTCGGCACGATCACGCCCGAACGCGCCCGATCCTGGCTCAGCGATTACGCGCTCGCGTGGCGCATGACCGACAGCCGTGACGCACGCCGCCGGCTGATCGACATGCTCGGCGCGGCGCGCGATCTCACCGCAGCGCACGACGCGCTGCTCGCCGCGTTCGACGCCCGCGCCGCCGCTGTCGCGGCGTTGTTCGTCAGCATCGCCGCCGACAGCGACGCACTCGAACGCGCACGCTCACTCGAACGCGAGTTCGCCGATCCGTCGCGCGCCCGGCTCGTGGAACTCTGGCGTGCGCGAGTGCTCGACCGTGTCGGCGACCCCGACACACGTCGGCTCCTTGATCGCATCATCGCCGCCGCTGTCCCCGCCGCTCTCTGAATCTTCTTTATAAGGAACCAGCCGTGCCCATCACACAGACCGACATCGCCCGCTTGTCCGAACTGCTCGTCACCGACACACCTCATATGCTGACCGACACCGATCGTGATCTGTTCGTCGGCGCCCTCGCGGCGCTCGCCGTCGCGCAGCACGAACTCGCCGCTCAATCAAGGCTCCTCCTGCTCCACGGCGAGCACGGCGCGCGAATCGAAACCATCACGCGCGACGCGCTCGCGAACGTGCGGGCACACGCCGACATGCCAAGCCCGCTCGCCGGATTCGACGCCGACGCCGCAGCCGCGGCCAGACGAGATCTTCTCGCCGAGATCGAGTCGGCGAACACCGCCCGCGCGACACTCGCCGCGACGCTCGGCTTCGTCGCCCGCGCGCTCGGGCTGAACCCGCGTTGAGCCGATCGCCGCGTCGCGCCGGCGCGCCCCCGACACGGCAGCCGGACATCTGCAACAATGATGCGCGATGCGCGATCAGGACGAACGCCACTTCCTCGGCTGGGACGCGCCCGCGCTCCCGCGCGTCGCCGATCGCCTGCTCGAGCGCGCCGCATCACACGAACTCGAAGAAGCCGATCTCGGCGAGCACGTCGTCGTGCTGCCCGGCGCCCGCGCGGGCCGTGTGCTGAGCGCTCTGCTCATGGATCGCGCCGTGAAACTCGGCCTAGCGCTCACGCCGCCCGCCGTCATCACGCCCGGCGAGATCCCCGTGTTCATCCTCGGCCCAGCCGGCGCGCCCGCTCCCGCGATCACACGACGCTTCGCCTGGATCGAAGCGCTCCGCGCCCTGACCGACGCCGATCGCGCACCACTTCTGCCGATCCCGATGGAACCAGGCGACACGCCCGGCTGGTCGCGCCTCGCTGCGACACTAGAACAACTCTCGGATGATCTCGCCGGAGACGGCCTGCGCTTCCGGGACGTAGCGCTTGATGATTCACTCGCCCCCGAAGAAACCGAACGCTGGGTCGTGCTCGGCGCTGTACAGGACGCAGCCGAGAGGGCGCTCTTAGTGCGCGGCTTCACGGAAGACGCCCTTGCCACCGCTGCGCAAGTTCTATCGAACACCACGCCCGGCCATATTCATAATATAATATCACTCGTCGGAGTCCCGGAACTCAGCCGCGTCGAACGCGCCGCGCTCGCCCGATCCCCACGCTCCGTGACGGCCTATGTCTTCGCGCCCGCCGCCGACGCCGACCGCTTCGACGAACTCGGTTGTGTAATCCCGCAAGCCTGGCTCGATGCAACTGTAGAACTCGGCGATTCGCGCGCTCTCTTCGCAGACAACCCCACGGATCAGGCGGAACTCGCCCTCGTCGAACTCGCCCTTCGCGCCGATCGCGACACCGGCGAGATCGACCCCGCGCGCGTGACGATCGGCATCGCCGACCCCGCCGCCTTAGCGCCGGTCCGGCGTCGGGCTGCGCTGCATTCGCGTGTACGTCTGCGCCCCGCAGCCGGCGAACCCGCGTTACGCGCGACACCCGGGCGATTGCTTGCCCTGCTCGGCGAGTACTTGCGCGATCGTTCGTTCGACGCGCTCGCACGGCTGATCCGCCATCCCGACATCGAAGCCGCGCTCCTGGATAAGTCCATTCGTTCTCCCGATAACCTCGCGCGAAAGAGCACCGAACACTGGCTCGTGCGACTGGACACGATCCGCCGTGAAAATGTGCTGGTGGACCCCGAAACCACGCCGCGCGATCTCGCGAGCCAACCCGCCGCTGCATTGCGATTCGTGCGAAGCGCGCTGGCCGATCTCCTCGGCGGCGCTTTCGATGCACCTGCTGCGCGTCGCCCGCTCGCCGAATGGGCCGACGCGATCGACGGCGCCCTGCGCCGTATCTACACAACGCGCGAACTCTCCCCCGCGCTCGACGCCGACCGCCGAACGCGCGACGCGCTAGCCGCGATCCGTGATGCGCTCGATGACATCGCCACGATCGCGCACGCCGACATGCCCGCCTGGCACGCGATCGGACTCATCGAAGACCGTCTGCGCCGGGTTTCGATCCCCGATCCTCCCGACCGTGATTCGATCGAAGCGCTCGGCTGGCTCGAGCTCGCTCTCGATCCCGCGCCGGTGTGCGTCGTCGTCGGACTCGCCGAAGCGCACGTGCCCGGGTCTGTCGCGCACGACCCGTTCCTGCCCGATTCACGCCGGGCGTCGCTCGGCATGCCCACCTGCGACACACGCCTTGCGCGCGACACGTTTCTCCTCGCCGCGATCAACGCCTCGCGCGACGCCGTGTTTATAACAACCAGGCTAGGCCCCGACGGCGACCCGCAAACCCCGAGCCGGCTTCTCTTCCGCATCACCGGCGATGCGCTCGCGCATCGCGTCCGCCGATTCACGCGACCCGAGTTAGACACGCCCCGCGCCACAAAAATCGCGTCACGCCTGGCGCCCGGCGGCCGTGACCTCTTCACGCCACGGCTCGTCATCGACCCCGACTACACGCCGCCGACTTCGATGCGCGTCACCGATTTCGCGGCGTATCTGCGTTCGCCGGCGGGGTGGTACCTAGAGCGTGTGCTGAATCTCAAAGACCAGCAGCCACCGCCGCGCGAACTCACACCCGCGATCTTCGGCAGCGTCGCGCACACCGCGCTCGAATCCTTCGGCAGGTCCGATGCGCGCGACCTCGACGATCCCGACGCCATCGCCGCGGCACTAAGCGATTTCCTATCTGAGGCCGTGGATCGCCGGCTCGGCGCCCGGCCGCCCGCCGCCGTGCGCGTGCAGATCGAACTAATGCGCGATCGGCTCCGCGTGTTCGCCTCGGCGCAGGCGCAGCGGCGCCGCGAGGGCTGGCGCATCGCGCACGTCGAGTGGACGCCCGCCCCCGACGCCGGCGCCCATCTCGACACCGACGGCGCCCCCATGCCGCTGCGCGGGAAGATCGACCGCATCGACAGCCACGAGCCTAGCGGCGCGATCGCTGTCATAGACTACAAAACCGGCGTCGAGAAGAGCGCCGACACGGCGCACCGCACACGCCGCGGCTGGTTCAACCTTCAGCTCCCGCTGTACCGTCGACTCATCGGTGCGCTGGGCGATCCGCCTCGGCTCGATCTCGGTTATGCCTTTCTTACATCTAAGAGTAATGCGATGACCTGGCGCTTCGCCGATTGGTCCGCCGATGAACTCGCCCGAGCCGACGAGGTCGCGAGGGATGTCGTCCGCCGAGTCCGCGCGTATCAGCCCGGCGACATCATCGAACCGGGCGCACACCCGCCGGCAGAGGGCTCGCTCGGCTTCATCACCGGAGCCCGGTTCGACCTGATCGCCCCGGCGCCGCCGGAGGCCGACCCGTGAACCATCCCGACGCCGAACAACATGTATCCCCGCACCGGCTTGTCCGCGCGTCCGCGGGTTCCGGCAAAACATTTCAACTTACCAACAGGTATCTACGCTTGTTGCTCACCGGCGAGGATCCCGGCGACGTGCTAGCGACGACGTTCACTCGCGCCGCCGCGGGCGAAATACTTCACCGTTCGCTCGCTCGGCTCGCCGACGCAGCGCTCGACGATCGCGCCCTCGACGAACTCCGCACGCATGTCGCGCGGGATCTGACGCGCGCCCGAGTCGCCGAGACCCTGTCCCGAGTCGTCGGGGTATTGCATCGGCTATCGATAATGACGATCGACGCGTTCTTCGCCCGTCTCGCGTCGTCGTTCGCGCTCGAGATCGGCGTACCGCCCGGCTGGCGCGTGCTCGACGCGGAGGAGGACGCGATCGTCCGCGCCGCCGCCGCCGATGACGCCTTCCGCGAAGCCGATCACACCGAACTACTCTCGATCATCCGCGATCTCCACGGCGAGCGCGCCCGCACCGACGCGCACGCCGCGCTCATGTCCGTCGTGCGTGACGGCTACGCAGCGTATCTAGCGACGATAGGAGACGAATCGTCGTGGCGTGCGATCGGCGCAGTCGGCAGCGCGATCTCCGACGCCGATCTCGACGCGGCGCTCGCGCGCCTGACCGACGACCTCATCCCGACCACCAAAGCCGGCGCGCCGCGAAAACACTGGGTGAACGCCTTCGCTCTGATTCGCGATTGCGTAGAACGTCGCGACTGGCACGCCTTCGTGAACATAACTCTCATCAGGCGCATCGCCGGCTTCGAGTCTGAATTCGACCGCGCCGAGATCGATGACGCGCACCGCCGATCACTTTCGCCGTTCATCGAGCACGCGCGATACGTCCTGACGCGCGACCACGCCGCCCGCACCATCGCGACGCGCCGGATACTCGAGCGCTTCGACGCCGCCTACACGCGCGCCAAGCGCGCACGCGCCGGAGTGACGTTCGACGATCCGCCCCGGCTGCTCCTCGCCGCGGGAACCACCGGCAGGATCGACCGCATGCACGACCGCCTCGACGCCAGGCTTCGGCACGTGCTGCTCGACGAGTTCCAGGATACGTCGATGACGCAGTTCCGCCTGCTCGAACCGGTGCTCGACGAACTGTTGAGCCAGTACGACGCCGGCCGCAGCGTGTTCTGTGTCGGGGACGTCAAGCAATCGCTCTATTCCTGGCGTGGCGCCGAGCCTGTGCTTCTCCCCGCGCTCGCCGAACGCTGGCCGTCGTTCATAACCGAGTCACTGAGTGTCTCCTGGCGTTCCTCGCCGATCGTGCTGGACGCGGTGAACGCGCTGTTCGCACACGCCTCGTCTAACCCGGCGTTGGTTTCACGTGAAGCGGCCCTCGCCGCGGCGCGCGCGTGGGACGGCGCGTTCGACGCGCACGCGGCGGCGCCCCCGAACGCCGCGATGCCCGGCGCAGTCCGACTGAGCGTCGCCGACGAAGACGCCGACGCCGACATATCACGGCGCGCCGCGCGCCGCGCCGTGCTATCCGCCGCTGCGCGCCGAGTCGCCGATTCGCGCGCCGCGGCGCCCGGCGCCTCGATCGCTGTCCTCGTGCGTCGCAACGCCGACATCCGCTTCGTGCTCGAGCGCCTCCGCGATCTTGATATCGAAGCGACCGAGCAACGTGGCAACCCGCTCGCGGATTCGCCGCCCGTCGCCGCCGCCGCGTCGCTGCTGCGATTGATCGATCATCCCGGGCACACTGCCGCGTTGCGACACGTACTCATGACGCCGCTCGGCGGGGCGGCTCGTATCGACGGCGTCTCCAGGGCGCGACTCCGGGCACGCCTCGCACGGCTCCGCCGACGCGTCGCCGAGCGAGGCTGCGCACCTCTCTTATCAAGCATACTCGCGCGATGCGCGCACGCGATGGACGAGCGCGGCGTGCGCCGATTCCTCCAGTTCATCGACCTCGCCGATAGCTTTGACATCGCCCAGCGCGGCGGCCCAGCAGACCTCTCCGATCTCGCCGAAGCCCGTCCCATCGACGAACCCGGTCGCAGCCCCGTCCGCGTCATGACCATCCACGCGGCGAAAGGCCTCGAGTTCGACGCCGTCATCGTCCCGCTCGCCGCCGATGTATGGAATGTTAATCCGCGCGCGCTCCTATCCGGACGCGACGAACCGCTAGGCGAGATCACGCGCGTCAGCCGTTATCCCGGCGAGCCGTTGCGCCTGCTGCATCCCGACCTCGATTCGCTCCACGCCGAGACCCTCGGCAGGCAGATCATCGAAGAACTCTGCTGTTTATATGTTGCCACGACGCGCGCCCGCCGATCGCTCGAACTCATCGTCCCCGCAGACAAGCCCGGACGAACCGGCGAGCCGCTCGCGCCTGAACAATGGCCCGTAAGCGCGGCGAATTATGTTCGCGGCGCCCTGGCGCCGGGTGCGCCCGCGACGCCCGGCGCCGAGTTATGGTCCCGTCGGTCCGAGCGCGACTGGCTTGATGATGATTCGCTCGCGCACCCACGCTCGGAGCATCACGACGCCGTCACGGCGCGCGAGCGCCTATCGCTGTGCATTCGGCCCGGCGCCGACCGCCCCGCGTCTCGGCTCGCGCGTGCCGCGCCATCGTCGGTCGGTGACAATCGTCCTATCCCCGCTGTGTCCGTCCTCGCTCGGCACGACCGTGCGGCGCGCACGATCGGCTCCATCGTGCATTACTGGTTCGAGCAGATCGAATGGTTCGACGATGCGCCCGAAGAAGCCGCGCTCGTCGAGTCCGCAGCACGCGCCGGGTTTGACGAATCACTCGCGCGCCAAGCCGCGCCGACGATGCTCGACGCGCTCCGGCGGGACTCCGTCCGGGGCGTGTTGAGCCTCGACGTGTTCCTCGCGCGTGAGCCGATCGCCGACACCGCCGACGTCAGGCGTGAGCGCGCGTTCATCGTCCGCGACCCCGCCTCGCCGGGCGACCGAATGCTGCAAGGGCGGTTCGATCGCCTCGTCATCGCGCGAGTCGCCGGCCGCGCGGTGCGCGCCGAGGTCGTCGATTTCAAGACCGACCGCGTGCCGGTCGAGACGGGCGCATCGGCACTTGCAATCGCCGCGGCGCACCATCGCCCGCAGATGGAAGCGTACCGCCGGGCCGCTGCGGCGCTGCTGCGGCTGCCCGTGTGCGCGATAGACGCTACTCTTATATTTACTTCGATCGGTGAGGTCGTGCGCCTGCCCGACGAAGATTGAACGCCGCCGCGTTCCCGAGCATGATTTCGCGCACCGACGCGCGCCGCCAGGACCGCACGAGGACATACACAACCGTCGCGAGATTTCCGACAACGAGCAGCGCGACGATCCAAGGCGCCGCGCGCCGCGCATTTCCTTCGACCGAGATCATCCAC
>CAZTEE010000066.1:0-8767 GCA_964611775.1 uncultured Phycisphaeraceae bacterium
GAGATGTGCGGCCCGCTCTGCTGCGAGATCGGCATCTGCTCGGGCGCGAACGCCGACGCCTCCAGACCGTCGCGCAGTTCCCATTCGAGCAGTTCCGCATTGAGTCGCTGCTCGTCGCTGAGCCGAGCGCGGTCGATCCGCATCAGCCGGTTCAGGCGGTCCGCGTTCGCGTCCCGGCGTCGGGCGATCGCAGCGGGGGAGAGGTCGGGGAGCAGGCGATCGAATCGTTTGTCGCCGCGCATGGACGCGCCGATCGGGTTCGCCCGGCGCTGGGCTTCGAGGTCGTCGTCGAGGAGTGCGACGACGGCCCGGTCGGCGTCGGAAGTTATCGAACCGTTATGTGTGCTTTCGTTGCCGGCTCGGGTTGAGGCGCACCCGCTCAGCCCCGCCGCCGCCCCCGCCGCTGTCCCCGCCGCCGTCGCGATGAAGGCTCGTCGTGTCGTGCTCATAGCCGGAGCGTACCATGCCCGCGTGCTAAGCCCGATCCACGATATTCTCGACGAACTCCGCGCCGGCCGGATGATCGTGCTCGTCGACGACGAGGACCGCGAGAACGAGGGCGACCTCGTGCTGCCCGCGGATTTCGTGACCCCCGACGCGATCAACTTCATGCTCACCGTGGCGCGCGGCTATCTCTGCCTGTCGCTCACCAGCGGCGACTGCGACCGCCTCGGGCTGCACCCGCAGACGGCGGTGAACACGTCCGTGCGCACCACGCCGTTCACCGTCTCGATCGACGGCTCGCCCAGGCACGGGCTGACGACGGGGGTCTCGGCGGCGGAGCGCGCGAAGACCATACGCATGGCGATCGACCCCGCCACCGGGCCGGACGATTTCGTCCGTCCCGGGCACATCAACCCGCTCCGGGCCCGCGACGGCGGCGTGCTCGTCCGCGCCGGGCAGACGGAAGGCTCCGTCGATCTGTGCCGACTCGCCGGGCTTAGCCCCGCCGCGGTGATCATCGAGATCATGCGGCCCGACGGCGAGATGGCCCGCCTGCCCGACCTCGAAAAACTCTGCGCCCAGCATAATCTTAAAATGTGCTCGGTGGCGCAACTAATCGAGCACCGCCTGTCGCGCGACACGCTGGTGACGCGGATGACGCCGATCGAGGGGGTCCCGATCGAGACGGAGGTCGGCCCGTTCAACCTCATCGCGTTCGGGAGCGTGGTAGACCCGCTGCCGCACCTCGCGCTGACGGCGGGCGGAGTGGGCGCGCTCGACCATGACGGCGTAGTGATCCCGTCCGATCGGCCCACGCTGGTGCGGATGCACCGCAGGAACCTGCTCGGGGACGTGTTCGGCGACCCCGCGTCGACGCAAGAGGGCGCAACGCGCGATCTATTATTCGCGGCCTTACGGCGGATCCGGAGAGAAGGGCACGGCGCCGTGGTCTACCTCCGTACCGAGGATTCCGGCGATGAACTCCACCGCAGGCTCCAGCGGATCCGCCGACCCGGCGCGGACCCCGATCGCCCGGACCTCACCGAACCCGCGCTCGCCGGACCGCACCGGGAGTTCGGCGTCGGCGGGCAGATACTTTGCGAACTCGGCCTGTCGCGCCTCCGGCTTCTATCCAACCACCCCAAGCCCAGGCCCGGGCTTGACGCCTTCGGCATTGAAATCGTCGAGCACGTCCCGCTCGGAGCGCGTGCTCCGTCGCCCGAAGCGCCCGAAGCCCGGCGATGAAATCCGCCGGCTCGGGGGCTTGACACGCAGCGATTCCGCGCCGCTGCCGTATTGTCCGCGCTCGGCGGCAGCCCTCGCTGCATCGGCGTCAATGCGCGGGACGGCGCCCGATCTTTGGTTCTATACTGATCCCGGCCCGTGGCTTATCCGCCGCGGGTCTGTCATTCGATGCGACGCCCACTCCGGCGCGCGATAAAGCAGGAGATCCCGACGATGGAGATCATCACGCCCGATGAGAAGGCGACGCTCGAACGCAAACTCGCCGACCTCAAAGCCCGGCGCCCGGAGATTTCCGACCGCATCGCCGAGGCCCGCGCCCTCGGCGATCTCAAGGAGAACGCGGAGTACCACGCCGCCCGCGAGGACCAGGGCCTGATCGAGGCCGAGATACGCAGGCTCGAAGCGCGTCTCGCGTCCGCCGGCGTAATAGATGAATCCACCCGGCCCGACGACATCGTCTTCGTCGGCGCGACGGTGCGCATGAAAGAAGTAGACACCGGCGATATCGACACGTACCGCCTCGTCGGCGAATCCAGCGGTGCGCCAGCCGACGACGTGTTCGAGGTCACCGCTTCAAGCCCGATGGGCGAAGCCATGATGAAGTCACGCGTGGGCGAGATCATACGCGTCAACACGCCGCGCGGCGTCAAACGCTTCGAGATCACCGAGATCCTCTGACTAACGACCGACCGGCGCCGGCTCCACACCCGTCGGTTCCGCCGGAGAAGCGGGCCCGATTCGCGGCCGGCCCATGATCGAAACATCCGGGACCCCCGCAGCGGTGAGCGCATCGAGCGCGCCGAGCAATGCCCCCGACGCCGACCGCTCATCCGCCGCGATCACGACTCGAGGCGGGCGGTCAGATCGCGCCTCGAGCGCCGCCCGCACCGCGACCGCGAGCGACTCTAGCTCGATCGGTTCACCGTCGAGCCGCAGCCCGCCTTGTTCGTCGATGCTGATCGTCAGGACCGACTCGCGTTGCACCGCCTCGCCGGCGCCGAACTCCGGCAGCGATACGCCCAACACGTCCGCACGCACCATCAGCACCAGCGCGAACACAAAGAACGTCAGCAGCAGAAACACCACGTCAACCAGCGGCATGATCTCAACTCGAGGCTCTTCACTGGATCGGCGGACGCGACGCATACCCGAATCATAGTTGCCACGGCGCGATCGCCCGCAGCCCGAGCATGCAGACACTCTCCGAACGCCTCTCCCTTGGGAGCGGGCCTGGGAGAGGGCCGACCGCTGCTGTGGGTCACTTGTTGTTGTTGTGTCCCTAGCGCACGGGGCGCTGTTCACGCACTCCTCGGACAGCCGTGCCACCCCATAAGTCCCGAGCCGGACCGGCCCCGGCCCGGTCGGTACACTCCCGGCGTGTTCTCCGTCACTAGAATTGAGTTTGTTCATCGTGCGACCGGGGCCCGGAGTTCCGTCGGCTCCGGGCTGCGTGTCGCGCTGCCGGTGTCGCTCCGGCTGCTGAGTGATCAACTCACGCCGGTCCTCGCGTATCGGCGTCTGGTCGCGCGCGACGAGCGGGCCGAGCCTTCGTTCCTGCTCGAATCCGTCGAAGGGGGTGATCGGCAGGGGCGGCACTCGATCCTCGGCGCCCGGCCCGCGCTCGAGTTCGTCGCCCGCGGGCACGCCGTGCGAATCCGCGACCGACGCACCGGCGCCGACAGAGCCTTCCTCGCCGACGACCCGCTGTCGGCGATGCGAGAACTAACCGCAGATATAAAATTTGAATGCGCCGCAGCGCAGCAAGCGGCACAGGCGTCCCGCCCGTACGAACAACGCCCGGCCTGCACGGGCGAGACGCCCGTGCCACATGTTAAATCGGCGCTCCCCGGAGCGATGATCGGCGGCTGGTGCGGGTACGCGTCGTACGACTCCGTCCGCTACGCCGAGCCGGGCAAGCTCTCGTTCGGCTCGGCGCCGACGGACGACCGCGCCCTCCCCGACCTGCACTTCGGTTTTTATGATCGCGTCGTCGTCTTCGACCACGCGGAAAAGGTCGTGCATGTCGTCGCGCTCGTGATGCTCGGCGAGCGTGACGATCCCGGCGCCGAGTACGATCGCGCCACAGCCGATCTCGCCGCGATCGCGGATGCCCTCCAGACACACTCGAAGCCGCTGGCGTCAGGGTTTGTGACGGACGCGGCTCCGGGCGCGCCGCTCGAATCTAACATGACACGCGCCGACCACGCCGCGATGGTCGAGCGAGCGAAGGAGCACATCCGCGCCGGCGATATCTTCCAGGTCGTGGTCGGGCAGCGCTTCGAGCGCAGGAGCAAAGCCGACCCGTTCGATGTTTATCGCGCCCTGCGGGCCGTGAATCCAAGCCCTTATATGGTTTACATGCAGGCCGAGGGATGCATCCTGGTCGCGTCGAGTCCGGAGATCCTGTGCCGGGTTCGTCGTGATCGCGCATCCGGCGCGATGATCGTGACAAACCGCCCGCTCGCGGGCACACGCCGTCGCGGCGCCGACCCCGAGGAAGACGCCGCGCTCGAGGACGAACTCCGCCGGGATCCCAAAGAACGGGCCGAGCACATCATGCTCGTCGATCTCGGTCGCAACGACGTGGGCCGGATCTCCGAGCCGGGCGGCGTGACGCTCGAACGTGTGATGGATGTCGAACGTTACAGCCACGTAATGCACCTCTCATCGACGGTGACGGGCCGGCTCCGCGCCGGGCTAGACGCGTGGGACGCGCTCCGCGCGACGCTGCCGGTGGGGACGATCTCGGGCGCGCCCAAGATCCGCGCCATGCAGATCATCGACGAGCTCGAACCCGTACGCCGCGGGCCCTACGGCGGGGGCATCGGCTACGCCGGCGTCACCGGCGAGATGGACATCGCGCTCGCGTTGCGCACCATCGTGGCGCCGACAAACCTGTACGACGGGAATTCCTGGACCTACCACCTCCAGGCCGCCGGCGGCATCGTCGCGGACTCCGATCCCGACGCCGAGTATCAGGAAACGGTCAACAAGGCGGCGGCGCTGGCCCGGGCGATCGAACTCGCCGAGCGCGCCTTCGATTCCGCGCACGCCGTGGGTACAATCTCCGCGGAACAGGAACAGGATCAGCAGGAGCAGGGACCGAACGTATGACTGAACCGAGCACGCTCACACTCCCGAAGCCCAGGCCGGCGACCGAGCCAAAGACCGAACAGCCCTGGCTCTGGAACGTCGTCCTCCTCGACGACGACGACCACACGTACGAGTACGTCATCCGGATGCTGCACACCGTGTTCTCGATGCCGATCGAGAAGGCGTTCAAGGTTGCCGAGACGGTCGATGCCGACGGGCGGGCCGTCCTGCTCACGACCCACAAAGAGCACGCCGAACTCAAGCGAGAGCAGGTGCACGCCTTCGGCAAGGACGTGCTCATCGCTTCGTGCGCCGGCTCGATGTCCGCGATACTCGAACCCGCAGAGCTCAGCGGGGACGAAAATGAATGAGGCTCTGACAGTATGAGGGTCATCCAAGCCCGGGGATTCCATCCCCGGGTTTTTCGATTGTGCGAGACTGTCTCTACGTGCGCATCGGACCGGGTATCGTCTGTATTGTGAACGTAATGTCTCGTCCGCGCGTCGTCATCACGGAGCCGCTGGACCCCGCAGCCGTCGCCTGGCTCGCCGAGCGTTGCGATGTTTTTCAGCCGCCCGCGGTTGATGACGCCGCGATCGCCGACGCGCTCTCGCAAGCGGACGCGCTGATCGTTCGCACGTACACGCGCGTGGACGCCGCGCTGCTCGACCGGGCGCCCCGGCTCCGCGTCGTCGGTCGCGCGGGCGTCGGGCTGGACAACATCGACACGAAGGCGTGCGAAGCCCGCGGGATCGCTGTCTTGCATACGCCGGACGCCAACACGCGCGCCGTCACGGAGTTCGTATGGTCGCTGATATTCAGCGTCGTGCGCCCGCTCGAACCTATCCGTCGCGCGCTGTCCGAGCAGGATTGGCGAGCGCTGCGCGACTCGAACCAGGCGCCGCGGGAACTGGCGGGGATGACGCTGGGCGTGCTCGGGCTAGGCAGGATCGGGCGGTCGGTCGCGCGTGCCGGCGCGACGCTGATGGGCCGGGTGATCTACCACGACATCCGCGAGATCGCGCCGGTTGAGCGCGCCGGCGCCGAGCCGGTCGGCTTTGAAGAACTCCTCGCTGATTCCGATGTTCTTACGATCCACGTCGACGGCCGGGCTTCGAACCGCGGGCTGATCGGCGCCGACGCTTGCGACCTTTTGAAACGCGATTTGATATTCATCAACGCGAGCCGGGGAATCGTGGTGGACCGCCCGGCGCTGGCTTCGTTCCTTCGCCGGAACTCCGCGGCCGTGGCGCTGCTGGACGTTCACGACCCCGAGCCGATCCCCGCGGACGACCCGCTGCTGAGCAATGCGAACGCGAGGCTCTACCCGCACCTCGCCGCCGCGACCGTCCCGGCGAAGCGCGCGATGAGCGGCGTGGTCGAGGCGGTGTGGCTCACACTGACCGAAACCGCGCCTCGAAACTCACGGGGTTGTTGAGGCGGTGCATATCAGTTTCTGTGATTTATTTGAACAGCCCGGCATCGGGGTCTTTCTTGAATCAGCGAATCCACGTGGGCAGCACACACTCGCGCATTTCGATTTGAAAGAGCAGTCGCCCTGGATGTCTATATTGCACATGAACCACCCGACATCATTCCCTATACAGCAGCCGGAACGAAGTTGCGTGCATTGGACCGCGGCGGCGTCTATCGGGCCTGGCTTTGAACAGGTGAGCCGAAAAGTTGGTTTGTAGAGATTGCCTGCTGGATTGAGTTCATCGAACGGTGTAAGTTGCTCTATCCCGCTGCACGCCTCGGCCGTGACGCCCGAAATAATCTGACTGTCGCCGTTCGGGGATGTCGGACCAGAGCATAATGTGCATTCAGCCACGGAATCCCCCGCGGATATGTACGTTTGAAACCCGGCGATCAGAACGAGGCCCGCTGCGCATCGGAGCGCGATGAGTGATTTCTGTTTCGTCATGATTAAGTCTCCGGGTTCAATAGTCCTGCCCGAGCGCGCCCTTGAGCGTGGCGGCGACCGGGCCGAAGCGTTTCTGAGGATCCTGGCTCAACGGGTGAGCGGCAGACGGGCGCGCCGCGAGAATATCCCGCTGCGACACTGCGCCGTCGGCGAATGCTATCAGTCGCTGCCGACCCGGCCCAGGCTCGACGTGGTCGTGCCACAACACGCCTTTGCTCGCGGGGCTGGAAATATCGGCGACCTGAATGTACGCAAAGTGCTCGGCGTACGCGAAGAGGTCCGGCAGTTGCAAGCCGGGGTGATGCCATGCGTTCGGCGCGGTGAACATGGTTTCCGAGTAGATGTAATCACTCGGCACGCGCCATTCCCAATCGGGATCACGCCGATGCGCCTCGTCTAGAGACATCGTCCCGTTGAGCCATTGCGAGGGAACGGCATATGTGCTCTGCCAATGCGGCGAGGCTTCGCCGAACGACTCGTATAAAACATCCGGCCAGCCACGATCCTGAGTTCTGTAGCCGAACGGGTTCTCCGCGGGAGGTATGCCCATGTTGACCATGCGGCCGTTGTTCATGCCGGACCAGGTGAAAAAGTCCTTCATGGTCTGGCTCATGTTGGAGAGGTTCTGCGTGGTCTGCGACTGCGCAAGAACACCTCGCAGCACCGGGATCGTGATCGCGAAGAGCGCAGCGACGACCGCCAGCACGACGAGCGTCTCGACGAGCGTCAGACCTTGGCGGTACTCAGTCGAGCGGGCGGTGGGGCTACGGACGCTATATTCAGGGGTCGCCATGGCATTGTTCGGATTTGGTCACGAAGCATGTCACTAGGAGCGGCATCCCAATCTGATCCCGACGAGCGGGCAATCACCGACCGGTGTGGTAGGCACTGCTTCGGCGTCCCCGCAGCACCTTGCCGCGCAGACCGAGCGGAAAGAACAATCTGGTTGGATGACGATGTTGCACATGAAAAAGCCTCTCAGCGGATCTGGGCAGCACCCCACACGGAGATCTGTGCAGCGCGGCCCGAGCGAGCCGTCAGGATTTCGTAAATGGCAACTAACATGGTCGGCGGTCGGGAACCGACCGCCTGCCGGACGGTAGAAGTTTCCCGACGGATTCAACTCGTCGATGATCGCGAGTTGATCGATACCCGAGCACGATTCGGTCGCGATCCCCGCCCGCGGCTGGTTCGGCCCGGCGCACGCGGTGCACTGCGAGGCCGAGCTCTGGGCGACGATCACCGCCTGGCAGACACTCAGGAGAAAAAGCCCGATCACGACCCTGACCACGGGTGTTCTGATGCGCTTCGTGCGAAGGGCTTGGGCGTTCATGTTCAGTTTCCTTTCGTTGATTCAGTAATCAATCCCGAGCGCGCCACGGAGTGTGGATGCGATCGGGTTATTACGTTCGTTCGGGGTCACGCTCATCGGGTACGCCGCAGCAGGGCGCGCGGCGAGAATGTCGCGCTGCGATACCGCGCCGTCGGCGAATGCGATCTGGCGCTGCTGTCCCGGACCGGGTTCGATGTGGTCGTGCCAGAGCACGCCCTTGCCGGAGGGGTGCGCGATGTCGGCGTGCGCGATGTAGGCATAATATTCAGCGAATTCCGTGAAGTTATCGAGCGCTAGCCCCGGGAACACCCAGGCGTTTGGCTTCGTCACCATCGTGAACGAATAGAGGTAATCGCTCGCTACCCTCCATTCCCACGTGGGGTCGATCCGGCGGACATCGGCGAGCGTCATGCCGGGCGGCAACTCCTCAGTTGGGTCCGCATATGTGCTCTGCCAGTGCGGCGACGCCTCGCCGAAAGCGTGGTGGAGCGTGCCGGGCCAGCCGCGGATTTGTCCTGTGTATGCGAACGCTTTTGCTTCGAACGTCAAGGCGACCGGGATGTTTGCGTAGGGCCATCGACCGTTGTCCTGATCCTTCGGCAGGCCCCAGTTGACCATCCTGCCGTTGTTGGCAGCAGACCATGTGAAGAAGTCCTTCATGGTCTGGCTCATGTTGGAGAGGTTCTGCGTGGTCTGCGACTGCGCAAGAACACCTCGCAGCACCGGGA
>CAZTEE010000067.1:0-8663 GCA_964611775.1 uncultured Phycisphaeraceae bacterium
CAGCGACTCGGTCACTGTCCGTGTGAATATCGCCGCGGTCGGCGACACGAACGCGGGCGCGTACCTCTCGCTCGACGCCGAGCACCTCGGCCCGATCATCGGGCAGGTCGGTCGCGGCGGCATGGCGGGGATCGACCGCCTGAACGCCGATGGGCAGACGTTCATCGGGATGCCCGATGTGATTGATTATTTCGGCCAGCCGATCATGCTCTGGCAGCGTGACACGTCGGCGAGCCTCCCGCCCAGGGAGCCGGGGGTCACCGGCGCCGCGGGCACGCCGGACGCGTTCGTATCGGAGTTTTTCGATCCGAGCCAGATCGCGCAGACTCGGGCTTCGTTCTACTGGGCGACCAACGCCGGGTACCTCCGCTCGGGCGACACCGGCAACAGCATCGACGGCGACGGCGACGGCACGCTGAACATCGGGCTGGGTCTGGACCGCGAGCCTGGCAGGCGCGTCAGGCAGGCGGTTGAGTCCTCGCTCGGCTGGTCCAACGGCGGGTCGATCGGGCTGAACAGTGCCAACCCCGGCGCGGGCAACGTGGACTGGCGCCTGGTCAGCCTGCTGGGCGTGCTCGGGCATCCGCGGTTCGCGACCGAGGCGGCGTCTTCGGAACTCCCCCTGCCTACGCAGGCGCGCGGCGACATCGTGCTGATCTCCGCGGGCGCGGACCGGGTCTACTTCCGCAGATCGTTCGAGGGCAACGGCGGTGCGGTGAACCTGGAGCTTGCGAATGTCGTCGGCTACGCGCCTCGCAATGAGGCCAAGGAGGCGGGCGCCAGCGGCGGCTCGGCGACCGACTCGGACTGGAACGGCCTGCGCTCGCCCGATCAGTTCGACGACCTGATCGAATCCACGGGCGGCTGATCGGCGACGCCGCGTCCGATCGCCGAGGCCGGGCCGGGCGAGTATCCTTTCAACCCCGTGACCGAGCAGGCGACCCCGCGCGAACCCGATTCACTCAAAGAGACGCTGATCTCGATCGTCATCGCGTTCGCGCTGGCGCTGGTCGGGCGGTCGTACGTGATCGAGCCGTTCGTCATCCCGACCGGTTCGATGGCGCCGACGCTCAACGGCGCGCACATGCGGTTCCACTCCCCCGAGAGCGGGTTCGAGTGGGCGGTCAACCCGCGCGACGAATCGAGCGCCCGGCAGACGCCGCTGCCCGTGCAAGGCGCCCGGCGATCGGGCGACCCGATCGTCGTCCGCGACCCCGTCACGGGCGCGGAGATGCGCCGCTTCGACGAGCCGCTGCGCGCCGGCGACCGCATCCTCGTGCTGAAATATCTCTACTCGGTCCGCGAGCCGAAACGGTACGACGTTGTTGTTTTTAAGAACCCCGAGAACCCGCAGGAGAACTTTATAAAGCGTCTGCTGGGCCTGCCCGGGGAGGAGATCCTGATCGCGGACGGGGATCTGTTCACGCGTCGACCGGGCGCGTCGGAGCCGACGGATCGAGCGTGGCGTGTTCAGCGCAAGCCCCGGCGGGTGCAGAACGACGTGTGGTGGCCGGTGTTTTCCAGTGAGTTCACGCCGGTGTCGGGGGCGGCGTTCGCGGAGCCTTGGCTAGCGCCGTGGTCGGGCGAGGGCTGGGACACCGCCGGCCCGGTCTACCGCGCCGCGGGCGCCGAGCCGGGCGAACTTGTGTGGGACGCGCTGAACTGGCCGATCACCGACGACACGCCTTACAACCAGACCCGCGAAGGTCGGCACGGGCGGATCGCGCGGTTCCCGGTCGCGGACGTGCGTCTGCGCGCGGGCGTCGAGCCGGACTCCGACGGGCTTCGCGTGATCGCAACGATCATCGCCCGCTCGCACGAATACCAGGGCGTCGTCGAAGCCGGGACCGCGACGGTGCGCATGCGCCCGCTCGGCGAGACTTCGTGGACCACGCTCGCTACGGGGCAGGCGCCGACGCTCCGCCCGGGACGCGCGACGCCCGTCGAGTTCATACATGTCGATCAGTCGCTGGAACTGCGTGTCGGGGGGAGGCGCGCGGCGTTCGGCGTGTACGAGTGGACGCCCGAGGAGCGTCTGCGCCATGCGCTGCGTGACGGCGTGGACCTGACGCGCGGCCTGCCGCTGGCGTCGCCGGGCGTCTACGGCGAGACGCGGGTTTCATGGTCCTTCACCGGCTCGCCGGTGGCGCTGCACAACGTCGGGCTGGACCGGGATCTTCACTGGCGTACGGACATCTCGCCGGGATCTGATCGCGGGTACGCGCGCGGGACGGCGCCGGACTCGGCGCTGCTGCTCGAATCAGAACAATATTATATGTGCGGCGACAACAGCCCCTCGAGCCGGGACTCGCGGCTGTGGGACTCGGTCGACCCGTGGGTCGCCGAGGCGGCGGGCGACCGTGTCGGGGTGGTCCACCGCGACCTGCTGATGGGCAAGGCGTTCTTTGTTTACTTCCCTGCGCCGCACCAGAACCTCGGCCCGATCCCGGTCCCCGATTTCGGTCGGCTGCGGTTCATCAGGTGATGAGATTCGCCCCGTGGAGGCTGTTTCAGCGTCTCGGGGCTGCGGCGGGGCGGAAGGTCTCGCGGTAGCGGCCGTGGACGCCGAGTTGCATCCGTTCGAGGAAGTCGCAAAGGCGTATCACCGCGGTCGTCGCGTCCGGGGCGGCGCGGAGGCGCTGCATCATCGTGGACATAGGCTCGTCGCCGCGGAATAGCGCTTTGTAGGCGGAGCGGAGGGCCTCGACCTCTGCGGGGGTCCAGCCGCGGCGGACGAGCGCGGTGGTGTTCGCCTTGCGAGGCTCAGCGGGGCTGCCCTCGACGACCAGGAACGGGGGCACGTCCTTGGTGATGCGTGCGAGCCCGCCGACGAAAGCGAGTTGCCCGACTGTGGTGAAGTGGTGGACGCCCGCGCCGCCGGCGACGGTGGCGCCGAACTCGATATGGCAGTGCCCGCCGAGCATGACGGAGTTTGCGATGACGACCTGATCTTCGAGGACGCAGTCGTGCGCGATATGGGCGCCGACCATGATGAGGCAGTCCGAGCCGATGAGGGTTTTGCCGCCGCCGACCTGGGTTCCGCGGTGGATGGTGACGTGCTCTCGGAAGCGGTTGCGGTCGCCGATGATCAGGGCGGTGGTCTCGCCGTGGAACTTGAGGTCCTGCGGCTCGGCGCCGACGACGGCGAAGGGGTAGACGATGTTGTCCTCGCCCATGGTTGTCGGGCCCATGACGCAGGCGTGGTTGTGTAGGACGGTGCGTGGGCCGATCGTCACGTTCGGGCCGACGACGGCGTAGGGGCCGATCGTCGCGGACGGATCGATCAAGGCGGATGGGTCTACGACGGCGGTGGGATGCACGCCGGGCGGGAAGGGGGCTGTTGTGGGCATGGCGGGGGTCAGTCCTGCTCGTCCTGTTCGGCGTCCACCATCATAAACCGTACCCGGGCCTCGGCCACTAGTTTCCCGGCGACGAAGGCTCTGCACTGCACATCTCCGATGCGGGCGGTAGCGCGGGTGGCCTCGGCTTCCATGAAGAGTTGATCGCCGGGGACGACGGGCCGGCGGAGCTTTACACGGTCGAGGCTGAGGAGAACGGCGACCTTTCCGGTCCGTTCGAGTTTCTGGCTGAGCATCAGGCCGGAGAGCTGGCTCATCGCTTCGACGATGAGCACGCCCGGCATGATGGGGACGCCCGGGTAGTGCCCCTGGAAGAAGGGTTCGTTGATGGTGACGTTTTTCACTCCGACGGCCCGGCGGTCGCCGTCCATTTCGAGGACGCGATCGACTAGGACCATCGGGTAGCGGTGCGGCAAGAGCCGCATGATCTGGCGGATGTCCATCGCCGGCGCAGCGAGTCGGGCGTCGCGCTCGACGGGCTGTCGGCCGAGATCGACCAGGGCCCGGGCGAGCTGATGGTTCAGCGCGTGCCCGGACTTCGACGCGAGGATCCTGCCTTTGATCGGCCGGCCCACGAGGGCGAGGTCGCCGATGAGGTCGAGGAGTTTGTGGCGTACCGGCTCGTCCTCGAAGCGGTAGGCGTTCTCGATCGGGCCCTCGGCGCCGATGACCAGCGCGTCCTTGAGCGAGACGTGCTTGAAGAGGCCTTTTTCGCGCATGGCCTCGGCCTCGTGCTGGAGGGCGAAGGTGCGGGCGGGGGCGATCTTGGTTCTGAAGGTGTCCGATTCGAGCGTGTAGGCGTGTATCTGCCGACCGAGCGGGGAGGACTCGCCGTAGTCCAGATCGTAGAGCAGGTCCATGCCTTCACCGGCGGTGGGCATGGCGGCGATTATGGCGTCGCCGTCGCGGACGGTGATCGGCTCAGTGATGACGATGGGTCGGCGCGGGGCGTCCTGCTCGGTCAGCCCGGCGGCGGCGACGGCCTCGGCGAACGGGGTCGCGGACCCGTCCCCCGACGGCAGTTCCGGGGCGTCGAGTTCGATGATCGCGTTGTCCACGCCCATACCCACCAGACCCGACAGGCAGTGCTCGGTGGTCTCGATCACGGCCTCGCCGCGTTTGAGCGTGGTGTGTCGGGGTCGCGGGACGACGTACTCGACCCGGCCCGGGACGGGCTTGGCGCCGGGGAGGTCGGTGCGGATGAAGACGAAACCGGTGTCGGGGTCTGCGGGTCGGAGAGTGGCGGTGACGGGGGCGCCGGTGAACAGGCCGCGGCCTGATATGGTCGCGGCGCCGGCGAGGGTCCGCTGCTTGGTCACGCTGACATGGGCCATCAGTTTTCGCCCGACTCCTCGACGACGCCCAACTTACGGAGTTGTCTGATCAATTTCGGCAGTCTGGCGGTCGCAGCGACAATGCGCATGGTTTCCTTCGCCGGTCGTGCCGGGTACCCGACCCAGATCTCGCCCGGGGGGATGTCGTCCATTACGCCGGAACGGGCGCCGACCTGTGCCCCGGCGCCGATCGTGATGTTGTCTTTTACGCCGACCCCCCCGCCGAGGACGGCGCCGTCGCCGACGGTGACGCTGCCGGCGATCCCGCAGGAGCCGCAGATGATGCAGGCGCGGCCGATATTGCAGTTGTGGGCGATCTGGACGAGGTTGTCGATCTTGGCGCCCGCGCCGATGATCGTGGCGCCGAATTTTCCGCGGTCGATCATCGCGCCCGCGCCGATCTCGACCCCGTCGCCGATCTCGACGTGCCCGGCGTGGGGGATCTTGATCAGACCCGCGCCAGCGGGGTCCGGGCGGTAGCCGAAGCCGTCCGCGCCGATGACGGCGTTGGGATGGATCGTGACGCCGTAACCCAGCCGACAGCGGTCCTCGATGACCACCCCGGCGCGGAGGTCGCAGGCTCCGCCAACTACGACCCCGGCGCCGAGAACTACGTTGGCGTGGAGGATGGTCCCCTCGCCGACCGTCGAACCCGGGCCGACTCGCGCTCCCGGACCGACACGGACGCCCGGCGCGAGAGTCGCGGACGGATCGACCGTCGCCGCCGGATGCACGCCGACCGCGGGCGCGGTGTGTTGCGGGGTCACGGTCTCGAGCAGCGCGATGAGGGCGCGATCGGCGTCGTCGACTATGAGCAGGGCGCGGGCCTCGGGGTCGTGTCCGGGCACTTCGATCCCGCGCGACACGATCGCGGCGCCGGCGCCGCTCGAAGCCCAGCGCTGGGCGTGCTTGTCGTCACGGATGAACGCGAGTGTCCCGGCGTCGGCGCGGTCGAGAGTGTCGAGGCGCGAAAGACGTATATCGCCCGGCCCACGGAGGTCGGCGCCGAGCGCCTCGGCCGCCTGGGCCGTGGTCCACGATCGGCCCGCGCTGGTGTCGGCCGGGACGGGGTCGGAATCGACTTCGAGCGAAGCGCCGGCGTTCATCCACCCGCGTTCCAGATGTTGTTCATGTGCCGGATCACCGCGTCGGTCAGGTCAACCGTCGGGCCGGCATAGAGGATCCGGCGGTTGCGCATGACGGCCTGGGTCTCGGCCTCGGAGTTGCTGGGCACCGCGGACGAGCGGTCGTCGCTGATGATCAGATCGAACCCCTGAGCCCGCGCGACAACGCCCGACGCCGCCTCGACCTTCTTGAAGAGCTCCGCGAAGACCTCCGCCTTGCGCCGATCGACGAGTTGCTCGGAGAATCGGCCCTCGACTTCGAGATCGACGCGCAAACGCACGGCCTCCTCGGACTTGCGCCGGCGTTCGGGCGTCCCGGCCACGAGCAGTTCGAGATCGGCCGTCGCCTGCTCGAGGCGGGAGCCGATCTGCTTCAATCGTGAGTTCTGCTGCTCGATGTATGCCTTGAGATCGTCCTGGCGGACGAGGCGTTCGTCGAGCCCTTCGAAGACTCGGGTTAGGTCCAGGGTTGCGACCTTGGCGGGCGCCGAGGCGCTCGCGCCGGCCTGGGCCCCGGCGCGCCATACCAGTGAACCCGCCGCGATCAGCGCAGCGGTGAGAATCGGGACGCTCCATCTGTTCAGGCGCATGGGATGCCCTCCGTGACGTGGTTCGTGCGTGTCTGATGCCCGGTCCACCCTGCGGGATCGGCATGATAGCGAGCCGAGCGAGAATACGCGCACCCGACCGCTAACCCACAACCACGCCGACAACCGATCCGAACAGCCTCCCGGCAGGATCAATAGGATGATCCGACGCGCACACTCTGCCGACTCCGATCCGCTGTGAACCGGCCTCGATCCCGCACGAACCCCAAGCATGGTCCCATCGCGCGAGCCAACCCGCCCCGGCGACCCCGACGACGAATCGCTCGTCCGCAGCGCCCAGACCGGCGGCGACGCCGGCCGGGCCGCTCTCGAAAAACTCCTGATCCGACACGAACGGCGTATCTACGCGACCTGCATGCGGATGGTCAGCGACGCCGAGGCCGCCCGCGACCTCACACAAGACACCTTCATCCGCGTGATCGGCGCGATCGGCTCCTTCGACGGACGGGCCAAGTTCACCACCTGGATGACGCGGATCGCCATGAACGCCTGCATCAGCCATCAGCGGCGGTCCCGCCTCCGCAGAGGCCCGTCTCTCGACGATCACGCCACCGGCCCGGACGGGGCCTCGGCGCCGAGACGGGATCTCCTCGCGGGGACGGAACCGACGCCCCTCGGCCGCGTCGAACTGGATGAAGACCTCGGCCGGCTCGCCGAGGCCTTCCGCTCGCTCGACGCCGAGCAGCGCTCCATTCTCGTCCTCCGCGATGTCCGAGGCCTCGACTACCGCGAGGTCGCCGAGACGCTCTCGATCCCCGTCGGCACGGTCAAAAGCCGCCTATTCCGCGCCCGCCAGGCGTTACGCGAAGCCGTCGAATCGCTCCCCGTCCGCAACCCCGCCGACTGACCCGTCCGCAATCCCGCCCGCTCACGCAATGCCCCAGAAACCGCGCCAACCCGCACCGATTGAATCGGACCTGCTCGCCTGGATCGAGGGCGAGCCGCTGGCGCCGAGGGCCCGCGCCGGGCTAGATCGGCTGTTCGAATCGGACCCCGCGTTGCGCGCATTCGCCGAGAACGCCCGCTCGGACCGCGAGCGTCTGCGCCTCCTCGCCGGGCTTGACGAGTCCCGCGCGCCCCGGGGCATGGTCCAGGCCGCGTTCGAACAGGCGGAGCGTGATTCGCTCCTCGGCCTGGCGGTCCCGGCCGAGAGTCCCGGCCCGCGCCGGCTCCGCATCACGCCCATTCGTCTGGCCGCGGGCATCGCCGCCGTCATCGTCGTAGGCGCCGGCTCGCTCATCGGACTGATCGTCACCACCCCGACCCACCCCCCGGCGCCGATCGCGAGCCGGCCCGCCCCCAGGCAGATCGCCTCGAATCGCTCGCCACCACTCAGCCGGGGCACACCGGCGGCCCCTCCGCCCCGACGCCCACGAGCCGGCCCCTCGCCGCTGTCGCCGAACCCGCCGCGGTCGAGTCGGGTTCCGCCCGCGCAGGCGCCGCCCGATCTGCGCTCGACGAAGCGCCGCTCTCCCCCCTCTCGGTCCGACTGATCCGCTCCGCCCAGGCCGGCCCGGCTGGGGCTGTCTCACCGGACCGGGCTGCGGGCCTGGCGCTCCAAGGCCGGCTTATCGTCGTCGCACGGTCCGCCTCCCCCGCCGCCGTCGAGCGGGCGATCCTCGCCGCCACGCCCGACGGCCGAGAACTCGTCCGCTGGCGTTCGATCGAATCACTCGCCGGCGGAATCTCCACCGACACCCTGCCCGAAACCGCCCCGCGCGTCCTCCTCGCGGACGTCCTCGCCACGCCCGCCGCTCTGGAACACGTCGTCGCCGTACTCACCGCCGCTGACGCCCCGACCCTCGGCGCCTGGCTTCAGGAAGTCGAAGAAGGCCTGCGCATGACCCCCGAGCAGACCGTGTCCGACCGCGCCTGGTGGACCCGCCCAGCCGACACCTGGGCGCCACGCGTCACCGTCCCCGTTCTCATAGAGTTCGCCCGCGACAACGACTGAACGCGCCGCCCCGGTTCGCCCCCGGCCCGGCCGTATCTTATAACTGAAATAACTAAATAACATCGCAACCGCATGGGCGAGACCACCGTGCCATCGTCGCTACCCCCCTTTCCCCCTGGGAGTCGGCCGGGGAGAGTGAGCTCCTTTGCATCGTGTGATCCGTGCCTGAGCCGCAACTTCAGGACCGGGGGTTTCATTCCTCCTATATCTCTGACTCGACGCGCCGATTGTCCGATTCGATCCCGGCGCCGGTCCATCTCAACAAGCTCTCCCCTCCAGCGCGC
>CAZTEE010000068.1:0-8423 GCA_964611775.1 uncultured Phycisphaeraceae bacterium
CGTCGCCGTCGATGTCTCCCATGAAGACGATCTCTTCGCCGAGCCTCTCCCCAGGGTCGCCGAACGGACCGCCGGGAGAGGTGATCAGAGCGCCGGAGTCGCCCCGCCGATAGCGGATCCGACCGGCGGCGACGCCGTTTGTTGCGTCCGTAAAGAACCCGATGGCGATATCGGGAATGATGTCGCTGGCTGTCACACGGCCTGCGTTTGACACGATCAGCGTGTCGTCGAATGTTAACAGTGGCTCCATTTGATCCGGATCAATCGTGCGCACCTCTGTCCGCTGCAATCCTGCAGTATTAGCTTGGGTGTTCAGCACCTCATCGCCGGGGAAATCGTCCACATTGCCGAGAAAACGGACCCGCGCGCCCATCTGACCGTTCACAAACGGACCGGTCCAGACCGCGATCAGCGAGCCGTCCAGACCCGAATAGACATAAGTTCGGCCGCGTCTGTCGGCGCCGAAATGAGGCGCCCCGATGAGAATGTCGCGGACGCCGTCGCCGTTGAAATCCCCCGAGCCGTCGATGGATTGCCCGAAGGCGTCACTTGGCCCCTCGCCCTGGAATATGAAAGATGGATTGGTCGTCCCGAGCGGCCCGAAGAACACCCAGGCCTTCCCCCGTGCGCCGCCGCCAGGGGCTGCGTCGGCGTTAGGGGCCGAGACGAGGATGTCCTCGAACCCGTCGCCGTTGATGTCGCCGAGCGAGACGACCTGGTTCCCGAAGCCGCTCTCGTTCGGCATGTGGATGACCAGGTCCGCATCCAGCAGAGCGGTCCGGTCAATCGCCGGCGCCTGCCCGAAGGCGGCGGTCGCCCCGGCGCCAATCAGAGAGAGAGAGAGAGAGAGAGAAACGCTGCTTCTCATGGCGTGCTCCGTTTCGCGGATTGGTCTTCGATCGGCTGGGCATGTCGGGACGGGAATCCTCAGGCCACCTTCGATGCTGTCGACTGACGGCTTCGGCGCACACTAAAATCTTGCGAAATCAGATGGCTGCGTGTGACTCCTTCACCCCAGTTCGGGGAACAGGCCTCGGACGACGTTGACGAGTTCTTTGACGTGCTCGACGGAGACCTCGAAGAGTTTCTTTTCTTCATTGTTGAGGTCGATTTCAAGGACTTTTTCCATTCCACCGGCGCCGAGCAGGCACGGGACGCCGACGAAGTAGCCGCCGACGCCGAACTCGGAATCGCAGTACGCCGCGGCGGGGACGATGCGTTTCTTATCTTTGATTATCGCTTCGGCCATCTGGATCGTGGCGCTGGCGGGCGCGTAGTATGCGCTTGTGCCCATGAGTTTGACGATCTCGCCGCCGCCGGCCTTCGCGCGTTCTACGCACGCGGCGATCGTCGCCTCGGGAAGAAGTTGCGAGACGGGGATGCCGTGGACGCTGGTGTAGCGCGGCAGCGGCGCCATGTCGTCGCCGTGCCCGCCGAGGAGAAGCGCCGACACGTCCTCGATCGAGCATCCCAGCTCCATCGCGATGAACGTGCGGAAGCGGGCGACATCGAGGACGCCCGCCTGCCCGAGGATGCGGTTCGTCGGGAAGCCGGACGCCTTCCACGCGGTGTAGACCATCGCGTCGAGCGGGTTCGATACGACAATCATCACGGACTCCGGCGCGTATTCCGCGACTTTCTCCGCGACGCTCTTGACGATCTTTACATTGGTCTGAATGAGGTCGTCGCGGCTCATGCCCGGCTTGCGCGGGATGCCCGCGGTGACGATCACTATGTCCGAACCGGCGATGTCCTTGTAGTCGCTCGTGCCGATGATGTTCGCGTCGAAGCGTTCGATGGGGCCGCAGCAGGCGAGGTCGAGCGCCTTGCCCTTGGCGACGCCTTCTTTATCCGGGATGTCCAGCAGGACGATGTCACCTAGTTCCTTGGCGGCGGCCCAGTGGGCGCAGGTCGCTCCCACGTTCCCCGCTCCGATGACGCTGATCTTCGCGCGACGCATGATCCGGCTCCTCCGTGATGTCACGGCGTTGGTGTTGTGAAAGGTCGATGACGATGGTACAGATCATCGGCATGACGGCAACCGATCGCTTGGCGTCGCGGGTTTCGTCCTTCGGGACGACAGTATTCGCTGAGATTTCCCGGCTCGCGACGGAGCGCGGCGCCGTCAACCTCGGGCAGGGCTTCCCCGACTTCGACGGGCCGGGGCACGTCAAGGCGGCGGCGATTGACGCGATGAACGCGGAGAAGAATCAATACGCGCCGATGACGGGCGTCCTCGAACTCCGCCGGGCGATCGCCGAGTCCTGGGCGCGCGATCACGGCGGGTTTCACTCGCCGATAGACCAGGATGCGCACGTCACCGTCACCGCGGGGGCGACCGAGGCTATCGCTGCGGCGCTGCTCGGGCTGGTGAACCCTGGCGACGAAGTTGTATTGTTTGAACCATATTATGATTCGTACCGGGCGTGCGTGTCGCTGGCGGGGGCGACGCCGCGGTTCGTGACGCTTCGTGCGCCGGATTTCACCTTCGATGAAGCGGAGTTGCGGGCGGCGTTCTCTGCGCGCACGCGCATGGTGATCGTCAACACGCCTCACAACCCGACGGGACGGGTCTTCACGCGCGACGAACTCGCGCTGATCGCTCGGCTGTGCGTAGAGCACGACGCGATCGCGCTCGCCGACGAGGTGTACGAGCATCTGGTTTTCGAGGGCGAACACGTCCGGCTCGCGTCGCTGCCCGGTATGTGGGAACGGACGGTGACGGTGTCGAGCGTGGGCAAGACGTTCAGCCTGACGGGCTGGAAGATCGGGTGGGCGGTGGCGCCGGCGCCGCTGTCGGCGGGGGTGCGGGCGGCGCATCAGTTTATTACATACGCGGTAAACACGCCCGGGCAGCACGCGACGGCGGCGGCGCTCGCGTCTCCTAAGGAATACTTTGACAAGTTGCTGCACGAGTACCGCGACCGCCGGGAGTTCCTCTGCGATGCGCTCGGCGGGATGGGTTTCGGCGTGCGAGCGCCCGAGGGGGCGTACTTCGTCCTCGCGGATCACTCGGCGTTCGGAGGCACGGACGACGTTACGTTCTGTCGGCGGCTCGTCGATCAAGCCGGAGTGGCGGCGATCCCTCCGACGGCGTTCTATGAAAATAAGAACGAGGGCGCGCCGCTGGTCAGATTCGCGTTCTGCAAGACTCGGGCGACATTGGAGGAGGCCGTGCGGCGGATGCGAGCGTCGGCGTTACTCCGGCGGGCGTGATGGTTGTGTGCTGATAAGGGCGCTGTCCCCGGGCAGGCAGGGACGCCTGCCCCACGGTATTGGGGACGCCTGACCACTCGATCAGCAGCGAATCGCTATAATTCCCGGCATGAACACCGCACACAACACTCCGCTCGTCGGCGTGCTCATGGGGTCCAACTCCGACTGGCCGACGATGAAGAAGACGGTCGAAACGCTGGACTCCCTCGGCGTGCCCAGCGTGGCGAAGGTGATGAGCGCGCACCGCTCGCCCGGTGCGGTTGTGACGTTCTGTGAACAGGCGGAATCCCGCGGGATCAAGATCATCATCGCGGCTGCGGGGGGGGCGGCTCACCTGGCCGGGGTCTGCGCGGCGCACACGCACCTGCCCGTGCTCGGTGTCCCGGTTAAAGGCTGGTCACTCGACGGGCTTGATTCGCTGCTGTCTACCGCTCAGATGCCCAAGGGGATCCCGGTGGCGACGTTCGCGATCGGGTCCGCCGGCGCGATCAACGCGGCGCTCTCGGCGGTGTCAATGCTGGCGCTGTCGGACGCGGTGCTGCGTGAACGGCTGATCGCGTTCCGCGCGAAGCAGACTGCCGAGGCGGTGATGGACCCGCACGACTGATCGCGGAGCGAACCGTTGCTGCGCTACTCAACGCGCTCGAGCCGAGCGTATCTGAGCACTAGCGTTTTCACGCCGACGCCTTTGAAGTCGATGCGCGCCCGCGCATCGCTCGACGCGGTGAGCACAGCGGTGACGCGCCCTACACCGAACTGCGGATGCCGGACCATGCTGCCGATCGGCAGAAGATCGGCCGCGTCCCGGCCGGCGCGCGTCGAGCGGGCGCGCTCGATCAGCGCGTCCGGGTCTTCGTGCGGCCGATCTGCGGGTTCGTCGAAATCGCACGAATCCCCGGCGTTTTCCCAGTCGTCGGCGAGATTGACGAACCGCACGCCGGCGTCTTCGATCTCGAGGAGAAACTGGCTCGGGATCGTGCGCTCTGAAACCCCCCTGAAAGTGCGACGGCGCGCGGAAGTAAGAAGCAGGTGACGCTCGGCGCGGGTCATGCCGACGAAGCACAATCGGCGTTCTTCTTCGAGTTCCGCCTCGGACTCGCGCGCCCGCGAGTGGGGGAGCAGGCCGTCCTCGAGGCCGAGGATCGCGACCGCCGGGAACTCCAGCCCTTTGGCGGCGTGCAGGGTCATCAGTGTGACGGCGCCGGACGCGGGGTCGATCGTGTCCGCGTCGGCGACGAGCGAGACGGATTCGAGGTAGGCGCGCAGCATCGCAAGCAGCGGGGGGGTTTCGGCGGATTGCGGTTCGAGCGCGGCGTCGTCCGCCGGTTCGTATTCGAGTTCGAAGTCGTGCGCGCTCGATATAAGTTCGCCGAGGTTGGCGGCGCGGTCCTCGCCGACTGCTTCCGCGGCGTCGTCCCGCTTGCGGTGGTGGGCGTCCAGGCCGGATTCCTTGATGACGCGCTCGACGAGTTCCGAAAGCGAGCCGGCCGTATCCGAGCCCATGAACGTGCCCTGTCCGGTCCAGGATTCGATGAGGTTGATGAATCGTGCGATCGCGGGCGCGGCGCGTTGCGAGACTCCCTCGACGCCGCCCGCCGCGGCGTGCGCGAGCGCGTCGATCAGCGGCAGGTCGTGCGTTGCGGCGAATGCTTCGGCGGCTTTGAGCGAAGCAGCGCCGATGCCGCGCGCCGGTTTATTAACTATTCGCCGGAGTGACACATCGTCGCGCTGGTTGGCGACGACGCGGAGGTAAGCGAGCGCGTCTTTGACTTCCTCGCGTTCGTAAAACGCCGTGCCGCGCGCGATGATGTACGGGACGCCGGCGACGCGGAGCGAGTCTTCCATGACGCGCGAGAGCGCGTTCGTGCGGTAGAGGACGGCCATGTCCTTCCACGAGAGATCGCGTTCGAGGGCATGCTCGCGGAGCCAGGCGACGACACGGTCGGCTTCGTGGCGTTCGTCGCGGCAGTGCATCGCGAGGACGGGTTCACCGCCGGGTTCGGTTGTGAAGAGATCTTTATGTTTTCGGCGTTTATTACGGCGGATGAGAGTGTCGGCAGCGGCGAGGATCGGGGCGGTCGAGCGGAAGTTCTGGCCGAGCGTGATGACGCTGGCGCCGGGGTATTGCTGCTCGAAGTCGAGGATGTTTGAGATGTCGGCGCCGCGCCAGCCGTAGATGGATTGGTCCGGGTCGCCGACGACGCAGATATTCGGCCCGATAGCGGCACGGGAGTCCCGCCCGTGCGCACCGATCAGCAGCGACGCGAGCACGAACTGGGCCTTGTTCGTGTCCTGGTATTCGTCGATCATAAGATGCGACCAGCGCGCCCGGACTTCCTCGCGGGCCTCGGCGTGCTCGGTCAGGGCGCGGACGGTCAGCAGCAGCAGGTCGTCGAAGTCCACCGCGTTGGCCCGCCGCAGGGCCGATTCGTACTTCTCAAAGATCTTCGCGACCGTCCGCGAGTAGAAATCCCCGGACTCGGCGGCGAAGACCCTGGCGGACTTAAGTTCATTCTTGGCGTTGCTGACGGCGCCTAGCACCGAGCGGGGCTGCCAGTTGCTCGTGGACAGGCCCAGATCGGTGATGACCTGTTTCATTAGTGCGCGCTGGTCGCCGGCGTCGTAGATCGTGTAGGAGCCTGTCAGCCCCGGGATATTAAGAAGATCTGCGTAGCGGCGGAGCAGGCGGGCGCAGAGCGAATGGAAAGTTGTGACGGTCAGCCCGCGCGTCGCGGCGGACGAGCCGAGCATGGACTCGACGCGGCCTCGCATCTCCGCGGCGGCTTTGTTGGTGAACGTGAGCGCGAGGATATTCCAGGGCGCCACCCCGTCGCGGACGAGCCGGGCTATCCGCCGGGTGATCACGCGCGTCTTGCCCGAACCCGCTGCGGCGAGGACGAGGGCCGGCCCGTCGCTATGGAGCACGGCCCGGCGTTGTGGCTCGGTGAGGTCGGCGAGGAGAGTGTCGTCGTCGAGTGTCGGCGGCTTGATGTTTGGGTATTGTTCGGGTAGCATGAGTGTGCCGCACGCCAGGCTCGGCCCCGCCGGCGGAGAGAAAGATTAGCACGATCGGCGGCGGCGGTCCGGCCCACGCGCGAATTGCCGCCGCCCAGCGTGCGGAGCATGTCCATCAGACATTTATTGACAGCCCGTCAACGCGCCATTGACAGATATCTGGTGCACACGACACCGAGAACCAGCCCATCAACGCCATATCTTGTGGAAAGCGAACGCGACATCGGCAGGCTTTACACTGCAAATCCCACTCATATCGGCGTTTATGCGTTATCTACACGTCACCGCCCGGTTTTCCACAGTATTTTGAGCAAATACCTGTTGCGACCACGACACCTAGTGGTATGCTGCTGCGTGCCGCCCACTCGGGCCGGCCTGCTCCGTTCGGCGGGTCGAACGGGGCGTTGGGGCGGGGAAGCAACGGGGTGTCGGATCCGTTCGGGTCGGCCTCTGGGCCGGCTCGAACGGCCTGCCCCGCTGAGAAATCGATCGAAAGGCGCCCCCGTGGTGGCGGGGGCGGTGGCGGGACACGGGCCATGGCAGTCCTCAGCGACAACGAGATCCGCGAACGCATACGCATCGAGCCGTTCGCCGCCGGCGAACACAGACCGGGCAAGGTCTCCTACGGCCTCTCCTCCTACGGCTACGACGTCCGCGTCGGCTCCCGCTTCAAAATCTTCACGCCCACCAACTCCACCGGCGGCGTGACCGTCGTCGATCCCAAAGCCTTCTCCAACGACCTCTTCGTCGAGGTGGACACCACCAGAACCGGCGCCGACCACGTCGTCATCCCGCCAAACTCCTTCGCGCTCGCCGAGACCGTCGAACGATTCGACATCCCCCGCGACATCCTCGTCATCTGCGTCGGCAAGAGCACCTACGCCCGCTGCGGCCTGATCGTCAACGTCACGCCCCTCGAACCGGAATGGCGCGGCGTGATCACGCTGGAAATCTCCAACACCACGCCGCTGCCCGCGAAGGTCTACGCCAACGAGGGCCTCGCCCAACTGATCTTCCTGACGGGCAGCCGCCCGTGCGCCGTGTCCTACGCCGACAAACACGGGAAGTACCAGGACCAGGACGGACTGACACTACCGAGGGTGGATTGAAAAAAATGGCACTGGGCACTAGGCACTGGGCACTGGTGGGGACCACTGATGGCCGGCGAGATTCAGTCCTACAAGGATCTGCTCGTATGGCAGAACGCCTTCGATCTCGGGATCGCCATCTACAAGGCGACGACCGGCTTCCCCGACACCGAGCGAATTGGCCTGGTCGTGCAACTCCGGCGGTCGGGCGTGCGGATCGCAAGCGACATCGCCGAGGGGTACGGACGGCAGAACACTCTCGGTTACATCCGGCTTCTGCGAATGGAGCGGGGGTCGTTGTACGAACTTCAGACGCAACTTCTCTTCTCGGAGCGGCTGGGCTGTCTCCCCGGCGAGCGTTCGGAAGAGCTGATCGGACAGTCGGACGAGCGCGGCCCGAGGCTCGCCGGGCTTGTCCGAAGCCTCGAACAAAGACGGTAGGACACACTAGCACCAATCACTAGTGCCCAGTGCCCAGTGCTTGGCGCCTGATTTCTGACGGGAGCGCAATGAAAATCACACGCAGATTCACGACCGCCGGGGTTGATCCGTTCGACACGGTCACGTGGGTGAAGAGGACGAGTCGGATCGCCAACCCTGACGGGTCGGTGGTTTTTGAGATGACGGACGCCGAGGTTCCGGAGTCGTGGAGCCAGTTGGCGACGGACATCATGGTGAGCAAGTACTTCCGCAAGGCGGGGGTGCCGCAACGATCACATTCAACTGCTGGTGGGACGGGCGTCTCGCCCGTCAGCGGCAGTCCATCAGCGGGGAAGACGGGCGGGACGCCCGTCCCATCGCAGACGGGCGGGACGCCCGTCCCACAGGCATCTCGCGAAAATCCCCTCACCCCCAGCCCCTCTCCCGGTGGGAGAGGGGGGCCGGAGACCGGCCCGGAGAAGTCGGCGAAGCAGGTGATCCATCGGCTCGCTGGGTGCTGGCGTCACTGGGGCGAATCGCACGGGTACTTCGACACCGCCGAGGACGCGCGGGCGTTCGAGGACGAGATCAAGCACATGCTCGTCCACCAGATGTCGGCGCCGAACAGCCCGCAGTGGTTCAACACCGGATTGAACTGGGCGTACGGGATTTCCGGCCCGGCGC
>CAZTEE010000069.1:0-8394 GCA_964611775.1 uncultured Phycisphaeraceae bacterium
AGTCGAGCGTGTTGGGAGATCCTTGGCTCACGAATGGCGCGAGGCCGCCGGTTAGATCCGTACCTCCGAAAAAGACACGATCATGGATCACACCGGCGAGGCTGTTCACCGTGGACGATGAGAAAAATGTGGAGTCATCTTTCAGATACCAGTCCGTCATCACCCGGGCGTGGTCCGGCGCGGCGCTCCCGGGCGCAAGCCCCGGCCACGAATAAATAAGCGCCGTATGAAATGAATCCATCGGAAACGGGCCTAGCCCGGTCCGGCGCGCCAGCGCGAGGTACGGCTCCCCGCCGGGCGGCTGCACGCTGGGCGGCATCCCGCCGGGGTGTCCCGAAGGGATATTCGACATGATCGCGTCGGTCGCCACCCCGACCCATGACGCGGAGCCGACCAGTTCACCCATAGGGTTAACTTGGCCGTTTATCGGGACGAGACTCGATGGCACAGCTGAAAAGTCCGTTAGTTGGTAGATTGTGAAATCATCATTGATCAGCACGCCGCCGCCCGCGTTTTCCGTCGATGCGGCGGCCCGGAACGGGGCGCGACCGAGGCCGTGCCGACCGGGGATCACACCCGGCTTGGATTCCCCGTACAGCCCTTCCATCGTGAAGACAACGGTCAACGGATCGATTTCGCCTGATTCGATCCCGCGCCTGACCGCTGCGCGAAGTTCCGCCAGGTCGAGCGGTTTCTCGGTGGTGGCATCGTCCGTAGCAGCCACGCCGCGATTCGCCGATTCACGGCCGGACGCTTCACCGCCTGTGGATGCGGTCGATCCGGAAAGCGCCTGACCCAGCGCTGCCACACCGAACACGAGGGCGGATACGCCGAAGAGGGATTCGTGTTTCATTGTTCGCTCCGGTCGCCCGCCCGGGGTGGGCTGGGGTAGTGGGGGAAACAGGCGGATCAGAGTCCACTCCGACCCGCATGAATCACATCCTATGCGAACTCGGCCGGAACTCCAAGGAAAACATTTGTTATCTACATATCCCGTGTGTCATCGCTCGGTCCCGGCGCATCAACCCGTACATATGCCTAACAGAGACACGGTCTCAGATACGGCGTTCGGGTCTGCGGCGTTGATCGTCAGCGTCGGCGGCGAACCCGGCGGGGCGGCGGCCAGCCGGCGGAGCCAGGTGCGCTGGTTCTTCGCGTAACGCCGGGACTCGATCTTGATGCGCTCGATTGCATCTTCCGGAGTGCCGGCGCCTTCGAAGTGATGTATTAGTTGCTTGTAACCGAGCGCTTCGCGCGCCTGCGGGCCGAGCGCGTCGGATTGCCAAAGTTCGCGTGCTTCGTCGGCCAGGCCGCGGCTGATCATGTCGCGGACGCGCGCGTTGATGCGGCGGTTGATCTCTTCGGCGGGCCAGTCGAGGACGACGAGCCGCGCGTCCGCGCGCCGACGGGTGTCCCATTGCGTCTGAAGCGTGCTGATCGGCGTGCCGGTCTGATGGAAGACTTCGAGGGCGCGGGTGGTCCGCCGGCGGTCGTTGGGGTGGATTCGAGCCGCGGCGGCGGGATCGACGCGTTCGAGTTCGGCGCGAAGGTCGGTCGCCGGGCGTGCGGCGAGCGCGGCGCGTAATATTTCATCCGGGGGCGGGCCTTCGAACATGCCTTCGAGAAATGCTTTGATGTAAAGATGAGTTCCACCGACGAGGATCGGATCGGCGCCGCGGGAGCGGATCTCGCTTATCGTCGCCTCGGCCAGCCGGAGCCAGTCGTCGGCGGAGAACGGCTCGTCGGGGTCGCGGATGTCGATGAGATGGTGCGGGATGGCGGCGCGATCGGCGGGCGGGGGTTTCGCGGTGCCGATGTCCATACGGCGGTAGACCTGGAACGCGTCGGCGGAGATGATCTCGGCGTTCCGGCCGAGGTCGGCGCGCCGACGGGCGAGCGCCATCGCGAGTGCGGATTTGCCGCCGGCGGTCGGGCCGATGATGACGGGGATCGGCTGCATCGGGGGAGTGTAAAGATCGTGCGGGGATCGGGCCGGGGTCGAATCTGCATTTGTTGGACGGCGGTCTCGGTGATTGTTCTGTTCGTGCACGGGCGGGACGCCCGTGCCACTGGGGGTGTGTCGGCGATGTGATCCGGTAAGATGCTCGGCCCCGCCGAGGTACGTGCGGGGGGCGGGATGATCTGAGGAGCGCAGCGTGGGTGTGAAAACTATTGAACAGATCGAGGTCGCGGGCAAGCGTGTGCTTACGCGGGTGGATTTCAACGTGCCGATGAAGGCGGGAGCGATCACGGACGACCGCAGGATCCGCGAGGCGATCCCTACGATCCGGTCGATCATCGACCGAGGCGGGCGTGCGATTCTGATGTCGCACCTGGGCCGACCCGCCGGGACCGGGCCGGAAGAGGGCATGAGCCTCGCGCCGATCGCCAAGCACCTCGGCGGCCTGCTGGGCGTCCCGGTCGGCTTCCCGTCTAACGACTGCGCTGACGACGCGACCGCGGCGGCTGTCGGCGACCTCGCCGACGGGGGTCTGATCCTGCTCGAAAATCTTCGCTTCCATCCCGGAGAGAAGAAGGGAGACGCCTCGTTCGCTGAAAAACTTGCGATCCTCGGCGATGTGTATTGCAACGACGCCTTCGGTACGTGCCACCGTGCGGACGCTTCTATGGTTGCGGTACCGGGTGTGATGGCGGGCAAGCCGCACGTCGCGGGTCTGCTGGTCGCGCGGGAGATCAGGTATCTGTCCGAGGCGGTAAAGAACCCGAACAGGCCGTTCGTCGCGGTGCTCGGCGGGTCGAAGGTTTCGGACAAGATCAAAGCGGTCGAGCACTTCATCCGCAACGCGGATCAGGTGCTCATCGGGGGGGCGATGGCGTACACGTTCCTCGAGGCGCTGGGCAAGGGCGTAGGCGAGAGCCGGGTCGAGCGCGATCTCGTCGGCGAAGCCAAGCGTCTGCTCGAACTCGCGGCTATCGAGAAGTGCGACCTGTTCCTGCCCGAGGATCACGTCGCGTCCAGCGAGTTCGCGGAGTCCACCGGTGAAATCGAGGTTTTCGAGGACGAGATCCGTCCCGGGTACCACGGGCTTGACATAGGGCCGGAGACGCAGAGCCGATACACAGCGATCATCGCGCGGGCGAAGACGGTCGTGTGGGCCGGGCCGATGGGAGTGTTCGAATGGCGTCCGTTCAGGATCGGGACGCAGGAGATCGCGGCGTCGATCCAGGAGGCGTCGCGCGCCGGCGGCGTGACAATCGTCGGCGGGGGCGACACCGCGGCGGCGGCGGCGCGGTTCGACATCATCGGCGACGTGAGCCATGTCTCGACTGGCGGGAGCGCGTCGCTGGCGATGCTCGGCGGGGAGACGATGCCCGGGATCGACGCGCTCGACCGCGCGTGAGGGACGGCGCCGCGATCAGGGTTTGAGCGCGCGAGCGGCGCGGGCCCAGCGCAGGCGCCGACGGAGCCGGCGTAGGCCGGCGTCTTCGGGCGCGGCGCGGAGCGCTCGACGGATCCAGACCGCGGCGCGGTCGAGCCGGCCTTCCATCAGGAGCGCCATGGCGATGTTGTGCATCGCGGGGACGGAGTCGGGCGCGAGCCGACGTTCGCGGCGGGCGGCGCGGACGCCGTCGGCGCGGCGTCCGGATCTAAGAAGCGCGACGCTCAAAGCGCGCCAGATCGCGGGGTCGTCGGACCGATCGGCCACGACGGCTTCGAGCACAGCGGCGGCCTCGAGCGGGCGATCCACATCGAGCAGCATCAGCCCGAGTTCGGCGCGATCGTCGAGCGTTGTCTCGGCGGGGAACTCGTCGAGCGTGCGGGCCTGCTCGACGAGAATCGCCTGCGCTTCGCGTCGGCGCCCGCTGCGTTCGTGGACCTCGGCGAGCCGACGGCGGGCGCGGAGGTCGGCGGGGTCGAGCCGGAGCACGAGACGGAGCGAGCGGCGCGCGTCGTCGAGGCGGCCTTCGGTGAGCGCGAGCACGCCGAGTTCGTAATGTGCGTCGGCGTTGTCGCTCTCGATTTCCAGAACTCGGCGGAACTTCTCGGCGGCTTCGGCGGGCCGATTCATCTGCACGAGCAGCACGCCGAGATCCAGCAGCGTGTCGATATCGCCGGGGTTCTGGCGGAGTTCGCGCAGATAAAGCCGGCGTGCGCGGTCGCGGCGTCCGAGTGCGGCGTAGACATTCGCCAGGCGCGCGTAGACGCCGGTCATCGCGGGGTCGAGTTGTACGGCTTCGCGCAGGGCAGCGGCGGCGCGTTCGTGCTCGCCGCGATCGGTCAACGAATCGGCGATATTGACATACGCGAGGGCGTGGTCGGCGTCGGGTAGTTGGAGGCAGAGATAGAACGCGACCTCGGCTTCGTCGTGCTCGCCGAGCCGCGCGTGGGCTTCGATGAGGTGGACCACGGCGTCGTCCTTAGTTTCCTTGATAGCGGCGGCTTCTTCGAGCCAGCGGACTGCCTCGGCGGCGTCGGCGTTGTCGGAATCGTCGGCGCGGAGCAGATTGAGGCCGATCAGGAGCGAAGCCTGAGTTTCGCCCGGTTCGAGACGGTGCGCTTCGAGGAACGCGGCGACGGCTTCCCGGCGCCGGCCGGATGCATCGAGCGTAAGCCCGAGGTTGAAATGCCATTCGGCGCGGAAGGGGTATAGCGCGATCGCCTCGCGGAGTTCGGACTCGGCCTCGCTCAGGCGGTTGGCCTCGAAGAACTCGTGGGCCCGTTCGACGTGTTGTTCGGCCTCGAACCAGTCGTTCATCGGCTTGATCGCGTCTCCGTCGGACCCTCGGCGTGGTTCACCGATACAGACTATCGGCATCATACGCCGATTGATTGTGACGAACCGGGCGTTCCGGCGCGTCTTCGCATAAAGGATAGGATCACCGGAGCCGGCTAGCGAACGGCGTCTGGAAAATCGGACAATACGTTCGGATCTACCGATCCGAGAAGAGCCGGAGCGAACCGAGTTGGTCACGGGCACGAGAGCAATCCGGGTGATCGCGGGCTTGGGGCTGATATGCCTTACCGTCGCGGGCTTCGGGTTCATCGGTCAGCCCGAAGCGACGCGCGAGGCGACGAGCCCGACGGCTGAGATTGACACCCGCATGGCGGAGTTGATCCGAACCGGGGATGCCGCTGCGCTTGCCGCGGTTCTGGACTCTGCGGATCAGGCTTCGCTCGAACGGGCCGTCGCGGCGCTTGTGTCGGCGCCGACGAACGGCCTCGCGGCTGATCCGCTCGTGGTGCGGTCGCTGGCGGCTCGGTTGGCGGAAGCGAAGGGCGGCGCCCGCGTCCAGATCCTTCGCGCGTTGGCGCGGACCAGCCGACGGGATGCGGTCGCAGCGGTAATCGGAGCGCTCGAACAGAGCAACACTTGGAACGATTCGGACGCGGTCGTCCGCACGCTCATCGCGCAGACCGGGCGGGCGGACCTTGGCGCGGACGCGGACGCCTGGCGCCGATGGTGGGCTGGGATTGAATGGATCCCCGAGGCGGAATGGCTCCGCCGCGTCGCCGCTTGGCAGGCAGACCGGGCCGGCGAACTCGATAATCGGCTCTCCCGATCGGATCGGCGGCTAGCGGATCTCGCTCGTTCGCTGTACAGCCTGACCCCGGACGCGGACCGCCCGGCGTTTCTGCTTGCGCTGCTCGGCGACGAAATGGGTGTGCTGCGCGGCGTTGGGCTTGAACTCGCCACCCGCGCCGTCCTCGACGCCCGACCTTTGCCCGACGGGCTATTCGAACTCGCCGCGATGATTCTGTCCGACGCTCGGGCCGGGAATCGCGCCCGAGCCGCCCGTTTGATCGCCGCTGCCGGGATGGATCGTTTCGGCGTACGCCTGGCCGACGCGGTTGAACGGGAACGGGATCCCGATGCAGCGGCGGCGATTCTCGATGCACTGGCGATCTCTGCGAAACCCGGACCGATCGCGCGGGCCGCAGCGGGGTGGCTCGAGCGAGCGGCGGTCGCGCCGTCCGCAGCGCGTGCTCTGCTCAGAGTAATTGACACCGGTGGTTCGCTCGACCCGGAAACTCTCGAACTAGCCGACACCGTGCTTCGACCCGACGCGGGCGTGACGCTCGGGGCGTCGGGGGTCGCGTTGTTCGGCCGGATCGCGGCCGACACCGACTATCTTCGCCTCACTGAGCTCCTAACACACGATGACGCCGGCATCCGCAACGCTGCGGCTGCCTCACTCAGCAGCCGAGCGATAGGGATCGAGCCGCTGCTCCGCGCCGCAGCGCTTAACCACACATATTTCATGCCCGCGGCCCGGGCGATCGCCGAGTTCGAGCCGATCGCGTCGGGTTGGCGCCGACTCAGCGCGCTGGAAGACGCCCCGGACGAAGCCCTCCGTGCGGTTATCGCCGCCATGCCCGACGCGGAAATTATCCTCGCCGCCGAGTCGGAGCAGAACCCCGCGCGGATTCTGATGCTGCTGGAAGGCCTCGATGTTCCGGCGGGCGACACGAACCCGGCGGCCGCGCCGACGAAACCGGGCAGGTCGGCGGTGCTCCGCGTCCGGGCGATCTTCGCGCTCGGCCGGGACGCGGACACGATCGCCGACGCCGAGCGCTGGCCGGCAAACGCCTGGAGGGACGAGATCGGATTCGACCCGGCAGCGGCGGCTCGGCTGTGCCAGGGACGGTTCGAACACCCCGCCGAGCGTCAGCCGACCGTAGCCGAATGGCTGGCCGCCCTCGAACGCACACTTCGGACCCAGCCGGCGGTGTGCAGGACTCTGATGGATTTCTTACGGGAGAACGGGCGCGTTGATCTGACCGACGCTCAGCGGGAGCGTGTGGATGAGATATCCCGCAAACTCTCAGCACTAGGCCCGGTCGGAACACGCGAAGCACGAGATCCTGATCAAACCCTGCGAACCGACCGATAACCCAATATCCAGCATCGTTTTATGACGCTCCACCGTTGCCGGGCCGACTTGCTGCGGACCCAGCCGGATTGCACGGGGCATTTACACCTCATCCGGGCTATCGAAATAAGTTGACCAATAATCACGATGCGGTGGGCCGTGAATCGCTGCCCTTTATCCGGTCCTAATACAAGTCTAAAGCCCCGTTACTTGCCAGGTTCCACATTTTCGTGTGATTTTGTCTTGCAATTTTGGCCTGATTGTGGGATAAAAGAGTGCCCCTTGTACGGGGCATGAGGAGAGGGTGACACAACCGCCTTCCGCCCCCCGCAGTGTCCAGGCCGGGACCGATCGCCGCAGTGCGATCGAAAGCCGCGGGCGAGTCGGAGCCGGTTCTGTCTCCCAAAGATGGCCGTCGTGTCCGCGGGGATGTTCCCCGTGTGTTTTCGGTCCTGTGAGGATCGCTCCAGATGGAACATCCAAAGGAGAACAGGCTGGCCATCGCCCAAACATGTGCAAGACTAGGACACGTAAGTCGCCGGTCGTCCCGGCGATTCGTTGATCACGCCGATCGGGTCGCGGCTAGCCGCCCCCGCATCGGCATCCGTAACGCAACGGCCGAGAGCGAGCGGCCCGAGCGTCATCTTTCGATGCGCATGAGCGCATCAGTGTGCAAGCCGCGTCGTGTGACGCGGCTAAGCGAGGAGATTGGTAAATGAAGAATCGCATGCTAGTTGGAGCCGCAGGATTGGCTCTGGCAGGCGTGGCCATCGCGCAAGACGCGGTGATCCACTCCCGACCGACATCGGTCGGCGTAGACGCGCACATCAAAATGCGCAACGCTGCCCTCGGCGAGCCGGGCACCAACGCCCGCGCCGCCGCTATCGAAGAGATCAAGCGCGGCATCGCCGCGGGGACCATCGATCCCCTGACCGTGCTTGTTCCGCTGGACGAAATCATCCCCAACCTCGGCGGCATCTCCGACGTCACCGTCGTCGGGCCTATGAATCTCGCCCCGATCGAAACCGTCATCGTTCCCGGTGGCGGACTGTTCGGAATCGACGATTACAACGGCTACATCCCCACCAGCTTCGTCGACCCGCCGGCCTCACTGATCGGCTTCGCCGGCCAGCCTAACCCCTTCGGCCAGGTCGCGAACCCAGCGTTCTTCCGTTACGGCGCCGCCAATGACGCCATCATGACGAACACCGCACTCGGCAACCCGGTCGGCGTCCCGCCGGTCCCCGGCGCCACCGCTCCGGACCAGTACGGCGTGTTCGCGCGGCGCACCGCCCTCGACCCTCGGCGTACAGGCTTTTTCGGCGGGATGACCTACCGCTTCCCGCCGCTCGGCGCAGGCTTCGAGTTCGGTGACAATATCAAGGACGTCGCCACAAAAGCCGCGCGACTCAGCACCGACTGGTACTACCACGACACCACCACCCTCAATGCCTGGCAGCCGTTCAACCCCGCCGAGGGCTTCATCACCGACCGTGTCTTCTTCGGCGGCACGCAGGTCACCGGCGGCGAAGAGGTTCTGGAACTCCAGGAAGTCGAAGA
>CAZTEE010000070.1:0-8275 GCA_964611775.1 uncultured Phycisphaeraceae bacterium
CGCGTAGCCCATCGGCCCGCGCCCGCCCGCGGCGCGGCGCGCGCGCTCGTCCCGAGGCGTGACCGGCGTGACAATGTCTCCCGGCCCGCAGTGCCGCGACAGAGCGATCTCGACGCTTGTCCCCGCCGTCTTGCTCGTCTTGAGAAAAATATATTGATATCCCCGGCAGAGGATCATCAGCGCGGGTCCCCCGATCCCGGCCGCCGCGACGATGCGCCGACCCGGCCGCGGTAGCATACCCGGCGCCGCATGGACACCCCCCTCACGATCTGGCTCGTCACCGACCGCAAGCCCGGGCATCGCAACCAACTGCTCGCGCTGGCGTCGCGCCTCGCCGATCGCGCTCCCGTCAAGGCCGAAGAGATCGCCGTGACCGGGGTCGCGCCCGACCCCAGGCGCTGGCGTCGGCTGCCGGATCCCGACCTCATCCTCTGCGCCGGCAGCCGGACTCATCTCACCGCCGTCGCCGCCCGCGCGGCGCGCGGCGGGCGGCTAGTCGTCTGCATGAACCCGACTCTGCCGACACGACTGTTCGATCTGTGCCTGATACCCCGCCACGGCCGATGCCCGGATCGGACCAACGTCGTCGCGACCGTCGGCGCGATCGTCAACGTCGTACCATCGCGCGACCGCGACACACGCCGCGGCGTCATCCTCCTCGGCGGCCCGTCGAAGCATCACTCGATCGACGAAACGGCGCTTGCCGACGCCGTTCGAAGGATCGTTGAATCGACGCCGACGATCGCGTGGGATCTGAGCACGTCCCGCAGAACTCCCGCGACGCTGCTCGGCTCGTTGAACGCGCTCTCGACGCCGAACGTCACGATCACGCCCGCGGAGCGCACGCCGGCGGGCTGGGTCGCGGACAGCCTCGCGCGTGCCGGCGTGGCGTGGATCACCGAGGACAGCGTTTCGATGATCTGCGAAGCCGTCACGACGGGATGTGCCGTCGGTGTTCTGCCGATGCCCCGCGTCGGGCGTGCGGGACGCCCGAGCCGGGTGGTGCGTTTCATCGAGGATTTCATCGCGAACAAACTCGTGACGCCGTTGGACGCGTGGGCCGGGGGGGCTCCGCTCGTGCCGCCGACCGAAACGATCGACGAAGCCGGCCGCTGCGCCGGGATCATCCTCGAACGCTTCTTCCCCGCGCGGATGAATCGCGTATGACCCGCAGCCGATTGACCGTCGTGCAGACACTCCCCGCGCTCCACGCCGGCGGCGTCGAACGCGGGACGGTCGAAGTCGCCGGCGCCCTCGTCGAGCGCGGCCATCGCGCCGTCGTCGTCTCCGCCGGCGGGCGAATGACAGCCGAACTCGAAGCCCTCGGCGCCGAGCACGTGACGATGCCGATCCACGCGAAATCGCCCGCGACGCTTCGCGTGATCCGACCGCTGCGATCGCTGCTGCGCGATCTCGACGCCGACATCTTGCACGCGCGATCGCGCGTCCCCGCGTGGGTTTCTTATCTTGCCCGGCGACGAATGCCGCCGGACTCACGCCCGCATTTCGTCACATCCGTCCACGGCTTGTATTCCGTCAACCGCTGGAGCGCGATCATGACCCGCGGCGAGGTCGTCGAAGCAGTTTCGTACGCCGCCCGAGACTATATTCTCGCCAACTACCCGCGCGTGCCCGAGTCGCGCATCCGCGTCGTCCATCGCGGCGTGGATCCCGCCGATTTCCCGCACGGTTTCACGCCGAGCGCCGCGTGGCTCGAACGCTGGCGCCGTGAGCTCCCATCGCTCGACGGGCGAGGGCTTATCACCATGATCGGGCGCATAACGCGCCTCAAAGGGCACGCCGAGTTCATCGGCCTGATCGCGCAATTGCGCGACGCGGGGACGCCGGTCCACGGCGTGATCGTCGGCGGGGAAGACCCGCGCCGAGCCGGATACGCACGCGAACTCCGCGAACTCATCCGCTTAAAGAATCTCGAACATCACATAATATTTACCGGCCACCGCGACGACGCGCGCGAGATCGCCGCTATCTCCGACGTGGTGATGTCGCTCTCGACGACGCCGGAGTCATTCGGGCGCAGCGTGCTCGAGGCGCTGCGTCTGGGTACGCCCGTGCTCGGGTGGGACCACGGCGGGGTCGGCGAGGTGCTCGCCGTCGTTCATCCCGGCGGAGCCGTCCCTCTCGGCGACACCGCGGAACTCGCCCGCCGAGCCGCCGGTCTGCTTGCGCGGCCGAAATCTCTCGTGCCCCCGACCGCGCACTTCACGAAGCGCGAGATGCTCGACCGCACCATCGCGCTCTACGAGGAACTCGCCGCGGTCGGCCCGGCATCGACATAACACAACGCAACGACGCCCTGCACACCGCGGCCCGGCGCCCGCACAAAGTCCGGCGCACTGTCCATCGGCGCGCCGTCACGCATTATTACGCTCTCTGTCTGATATTCCGCCGGGAAATCCGCGCTGCGCAGCAACTCCACGCGGCCGAACCGCGCGCGGAGATCATCAAAGAATTCCATCCCGAGGAATCGCGCCGCCTCTGTTTCCGGCCTCGGGTCCGGCTCGGTCTTCTCGCGGTCGATGAACTCCGACAGCATCGCCACGCCGCCGGGCTTGAGCACACGCCGGATCTCATCCAGGCACGCGCCGAGGTCCGGCGGGATCGTCAGCACTCGCGAAACGAACACCACGTCGTACGACGCATCCGCGAACGACATCCGCTGGAGATCTTCGCGAAAATCCACATCGTCACGGAAGAGGTCCATCGTGTTGTAGACAGCGAACGCGCCGCGGAGCCGATCGCGCAGGCAATCCTCGGGCGCGACGTGCAGCAGCGATTTCCCCGCCGGCGCCCAACTCTCTAGCACACGGTCGAGCGTCAGCGATTGGAGCCGATGCCGTTCGACAGCGGTGCATCTCGGGCACTTCGAGTGCAGCCGAACCACTGCGGGCTTGCGGCTGAGGCGTTTCGCTTTGAACGGGCCTAAGTACCCGCAGACCGGGCATCGGTAGCGCTCGGCGCCGGGCTTGAGGGCGCGCATCACCGTTGGACGAATCGCGCTCTTGACCCGTTCGGACCACCGCTGCCTCATCGCTCACCTTTCATCGCCCGCCGATCATACATGGCCGCCCGGCCCCGGCGTCCCGCGATGACGCAACAGGCCCTGATCCCAGCGCGATGTGTCCCATTCCCACCCGTCGCCGATGTCCTTGTGTCTGCTGATGAGCCGACGCCAGCCGTCGGCGACGCGACGCCGCACGAGCGCTCTTCGCCGGGCCGGCAGCAGCGCGCGGATCGGCGACCACGACGCGGCCCCGAACCCATCGATGAGGTGGAGCCGCCACCCGCCCGACGCGAGCCGTTCCGCAACGAGGTTGTGATCGAGGATCGCGCGAGTGACGACGCCGAAACGGATGAGGTGGGCGCCGAACTCGTCGTACGCGGCACGCAATTCGTCGGGCGTGACGCCGTCACGGAAGAGTTCGCGCACCGAGCGAGCGATCCCGCCGTCTGTGTCGCGCACGAGATCGAGCACCAGCCCGCGCCCGAGATCGGTCTCTACGTACCCGCAGCAACGCGGCAGATGCCGGGTCGTCGCGTCCCGCAACGTTGGTTCGAGCCGGCGTAGCGCCCGGCGTTCGTCCTCGTTGTTGTCGTATTCACGCCGAAGGAACGCGGGCACTATCGTCCGCCCGGTTTTTATGTACCGCCGATCGTCGGTCCGCAGCACCTTCACGCATTTGGAAGGATCCTCCGGGTGAACATAACAAGCCCGGCGTCCGCCGACGGCGAACGGCTCCGCGTCGCTCAATCGCAACTCGCTCATGACCGCCGCCCCCGCCGACCCGTGCGCATACGCAGCCGAAACGCGAACATCCCGTCCTTGCCCGACACCTTGACCCTCGGCACGCGCATCGGGTCCGCGATCGGCCACGTCGGCACACCCGGCTCGGTCGTCATTGCTCCTGCGTACCCCGACTCGCGGACGATCGCGGCGTGTTTCTCAGTAAACAAGCCGAATGGGTATGCGAATGTCGCGGGCGTCACGCCGAACTTCTCCGCGAACGCCGACCGCGCCGACGCGATCTCGTCCCGCGCTTCCGTTGTCGTCAGCGACGGGAGGTGCGCGTGCGTGCGCGTGTGGGCGCCGATCTCCCACCGCCCGGTCGCGAGCAGCGCCCTCACGTCGTCGTCCGAGAGTTTCGGCTCGTTGCGGAGTTCGTCGTCAGCGTGGTGCGCCTTCTTCTTGCTCGACCATCCCGCGCCGCGATCTTCGACGAGGTACAGCGTCGCCCGCCCGCCGACGGTCGCCAATGCCGGGTCCGCGGCGGTGAGGTTGTCCGCGTACCCGTCGTCAAATGTCACGCAGACAGACTTATCCGGCAACGGCGCGCCGCTGAAGAGCCGGCTGGCAAAGACGAAGGTGAACCCGTTGCGATCGAGCCACTCCATCTGATTATTGAAATCCGCGGGCGCGACGCGCAACTTATTAAACCGCGCCCCCGCGATCGGCGTGCGCACCATGTGATACATGAGCACGCGCGGGCGGTCCCACGGCACGCTGCGCCTCCACCAGGCATAGCGATCGCTGAACCACACCAACCCAGCCGCTGAAGCCGCCCCGCCGATCCAGGCGCCCGCGCCGATCATTCCGCCGCCCCGTGTTGCACCGGCGACGACAGCCGGACAGGCTCGGCCCGCTCGCCCGGCGCCGACCAGTCGTCGTAGTCGTACCCGTAGGGATCGATCAGACCCCGGCGCAACGCCGTGCAAAGGTACGCCCGATCCGCCTCATCGAACCATTCGAAGGGATGCCGACGATCGCTGCGCACGACCCGGCGCTCGACGCCGTCTTCATACTTCGCCATGCGCTCTTTCGTAGATAACGCCGCGGCCCGGTCGAATACGTCCGCTTCCGTCAGCGGGAAGCCGAGATGCTCCCACGCACGCCGGGTCCGCCCCGCGGGGTCGGCGATGAGTTCCTCGTAACGCACGACCAGCACACGCTGCGGGTCGAGCCGACGCACGCGCGCCCACGAGTTGAGAAACCGGATCTGCCGATAGAGCGCGTGATCGAAGCGGAACGGGTCCTTCCCGCGGAGATACTCGGCGAACGTGGCGCGTCGCTGTTCGGGCGGGTCTTTCTCGTAGTAAGAAACCATCGCGTGGCGGAGGTCGCGCACGAGGACAACGTAGCGCGGGAAGCGCACGCGGCGGCGCAACAGCCGGTACAACCAGACGGGCATCTCGGTGTGCGTGCGGACGACCCGCGGGACGCCGGGCGTGGTGGGCGGCTCGTGGATGTAACCGATCTGCGAAGTGTCGTTCATGTGGGCCGGGTGCGCGATCCCAAGCCCTTCGTGCATCGCCATGCAGAGCAGCCACTTGAGGTAATGGCTCCCGGCGGAGCGCATGGTGACGAGCATGCCGTCGAGGTCACGATGCCGGATGTGCGCGAGCGGCCCGAGCCGGACGAGAGATCGGCGCAGCAGCGCGAATTCGAGCGCCCGCCCGGGCGATCGAGACGCCGATGACTTTTCTTCCTGATCGCGCTGCGCCATCGCATGAATGTATCACGCCGCGATCGCGTCCCGCGCGACAGCGCCGGCGCCCGGCGTCGGCCGGAGGTGTTGCTCAGCCCTCAGAACCCCCAGATCAGCGGGATAAGCCCGACCGCGACTATCGCCATCAGCAGGTTCATGGGGACGCCGATTTTGAGAAAGTCGGCGAAGCGGTACCCGCCCGGGCCGTAAACCATAAGGTTGGTCTGATACCCGATCGGGGTGGCGAATGACGCGGACCCGGCCATCATCAGCGATATAAGAAACGGCGTCGGGCTTACGGCGAGCCGGTCCGCCAGCCCCAGCACAATCGGGAACATCAGCGCCACCGCGGCGTTATTAGTTATCGCGGCGGTCAGGACGGATGTAACCGCGTAGACCACCGCGAGCGCGACCCAGGGGTGGTCCCCGCCGACGGCGAACGCCGCCCGGACGACGGACTCCGCTGCGCCGGTGCTGTCCATAGCGTGCCCGACGCCGAGCGCGGCCCCGATGACGACGAGCACGGACCAATCGACGCTACGCCGGGCCTCGCTTATGGTGCAGCAGCGGGAGAAGATCATCAGCCCCGCCGCGATCAGCGCCGCGACGAGCATCGGCACGACCCCCACGGTAGCCAGCACGACCATTAATATAAGAATCGCTATCGCCAGCGGCCCGCGCGTGTGCCGGCGCGGCGTCGAGTCCTCGAGCGGGCTGACAAGCAGAAAATCACGCGAGTTGCGGTTGCGGTCGGCGAAGTCGGCGTCCGCCTCGACGAGCAGCGTGTCGCCCGGGCGTAGCACGATCTCGCCGAGTTTGCCGGGCAGGCGTTCGCCGTTGCGCGCGACGGCGAGGACAACGCCCTGATACCGGTTGCGGAACCGGCCCTCGCGGATGGTCCTGCCGCAGAGCGGGCACGACTCGCCGATGACGGCCTCGAACAGCCGGCGGCGATAGCGCGGCGAATCCAACTTAAATACCTGGTCCGTCGCCGGCGCCAGACCACGGAGGTTCTGCACGTCGCGGATCGCCTCGACCACGCCCGCGAAGAGGAGCCTATCCCCCGTGCGGAGCAGCTGCCCAGGGCCGGTCGTGCCGAGCGGATCGCCGTCACGCTCGATGTCCACGAGGAAGCAACCGGGGAGGCTCCGCAGGCCGGCGGCTTCTATGGATTTGCCCGCGAGTGGGCTTCCATCGGGGACGATCAGTTCGAGTGTGTACTCGCGCGGGTCGGCGAAGACGCTCGCCGCCGACCCACGCGAGGGGAGCAGCCTCGGGCCGACGATCAGCAGGAACGCCATCCCGATGAGAGCGCTGGGCACACCGATCTTTGCGATCTCGAACATGCCCATCGAGGGCATGCCCGCGTCGATCATCAGCCCGTTTACGACGAGGTTGGTGCTGGTCCCGATGAGCGTGCAGGTGCCGCCGAGGATCGCGGCGTAGGACAGGGGGATCAGGAGTTTCGACGCGGGGATGCGGAGCCTCGCCGACCAGTCCTGCACCGCGGGGATGAGCATCGCCACGACAGGCGTGTTGTTGAGGAACGCGCTCATCCCCCACACCGGCGTCATCAGGCGGAACATGGCGGATCTGAGCCCGGCGGGTCGGCCGAGAAAAACAGATGCGATCCAGTCGATCGCGCCGGTCTCGCGAAGCCCGGCGACGACGATGAAGAGCACGCCGACAGTCGCCAGCCCGGTATTGGCGAAGCCGCTGATCGCGTCGGCAGCGGTCATCACACCGAGCCTCCAGCCGACATCGGCGGGGACGGGCGCGATCATGAGCAGTGTGAGGGCCGCCACGAGGACCGCGTCCGCCGCGATCCGGGTCAGGGCGAGTGTGAGCAGCACCAGCACTACTACTACAAGAACAACAACGGCGGCCGGTTCCATCGCAGCAGTATCTCCACCCGGCGTCGAACCCGCGACCGCGGCTCGCCCGCCTCCCCGGTACGCCCGGACCGCGGCGCCTGTTTGATTGATCGTGCCTCACTACTACCCAGCTTGAGAGTGAATCGGCGATGCCGACCACCGGCAAGCGCTGAAAGCCGACGCAGTCCGGCGTAGCATCCACGCCATGCCCATCGGAATCCTTGCCGCGATGCCCGAGGAACTCGAACACGTCCTCCGGGACGTGCGTGCCGACCGCGTCATCACCCGAGGCGGGCGGACCTATCACCACGGATCTCTCCACGGCGTCGAGTGCGTCGCCACGCTCTCGCGCGTCGGAAAGGTCGCCGCCGCCGCCACAACGATGCACCTCATCCTCGAGTTCGGCGTGCGCGAGATCGTATTCACCGGCGTCGCCGGCGCTCTCGACCCCCGGCTGCGCGTCGGCGATGTGGTCGTCGCGACGGAACTGATCCAGCACGACCTCGACGCCCGCCCGCTCTTCCCGCGGTTCGAGGCGCCGTTGCTCGGCGTGTCGCGATTCGCGGTCGAAGCGACGCGACGCGACGCCGCCGCCGACGCGGTCGAATCATTCCTGCGTGACTTTCTTAATAAGTCGATCACGCCCGAGGACCTCACGCGGTTCGGGCTTCAGTCCCCCGCGGCCCACGCGGGCCTGATCGCCAGCGGGGATCAGTTCATCACGAGCCACGCCGCGAAGGAGTCGCTCCGCGCGATCCTGCCCGATGCGCTGTGCGTCGAGATGGAAGGCGCCGCGGTAGCGCAGGTCGGGCACGAGCACGGGGTGCCCGTCACGGTCATCCGCACGATCTCGGACGCCGCCGACGACGACGCGCCCGCCGACTTCAGCGCATTCAT
>CAZTEE010000071.1:0-8186 GCA_964611775.1 uncultured Phycisphaeraceae bacterium
CTTCGCCACTGGTATCCAAAAACTCTAGAGACCCATAACCGCCTTTGCCCGGTGGCCTGAGCGCCCTACTCGCACTCTTTCAGAATGTGTGTTCACTCCGACATGCAGCAGACCCGAAGGCAGGCGTGCCAGGCCAACCGCCTAGAAGACCCGATCACCTCCCGCAGTTTCAACTATTGCTGGTTGAAATGGGTCTTACCCCCCTGTGGCAGACACAGACTCCGAACGTCAGGGGCGTCTGTGTGGCGCCGACAAAGCCCGTGACTCGGACCAATTGCGCCAAGGCGTCACGGGAAAGGAAGGTGTCGACGGATCGCGGGAGATAGCGGTAGGCGCCGGAACGGTCACGGCTGATGATCGAGGCCGAGACGGGCATGACATGTCGGCAATATAGGTCGTTCAGGGCGCGCAGGACGGGGTTGCGGGGTCGATCGAAATCGAGGATGAGAAGCCTGCCCCCGGGCCTGAGAACGCGGCGGAACTCAGTGAGGGCGCGGGCGGGGTCCGCGACGTTCCGCAGGCCGAATGCGATAGAGACGATATCGAAGGAGGAGTCGGGGAACTGGAGATCCATGGCGTCGGCGTGGAGGTATTCGACTGCCCGGCCTGGGCTTGTCGGCTTGGAGCGGGCGATGTCGAGCATCTCCGGGCAGAAGTCCCCGCCTACAACTCGGCTCGCGCCGGAACGAGCGAATAGCCTCGCGAGCTCGCCCGTCCCGCAGGCGATGTCGAGGACCTCGTCGCCGTCGCGGACCTCCGCGAGCCGGACCACGGCCCGGCGCCAGGCCTGATCCCGCCCGAACGAGTGCAGCCGGTTGTTCAGGTCGTAGGAACGCGCGATCGAGGCGAACATCCGCCTGACCTTCGCCGGCTTGTCCTCGCGCGTGTGAGGGTTCGAAACGAGTTCTTCGCGGGACCACGCGGGCGAATCTGTAGCGGCTTCGTTTCTTGTGACTGGCATCGAAGGACATCCTAGGGAGCGGCGACAATCCCGGCGGCTCCACGACCGGAGATGACACCGCGGCAAGTGGCACGGGCGGCTCGCCCGCGCGCCTCTTCCCATATGGTCTGCCGAACCCGCGACGATATCCTTGGCGCATCAGGGAGGTACGCCGATGCCAGAAATGACAACGCCAGCGCAGCGCCTGACGCGCAGCCGAGGGATGATCTGCATTGCGATCCTGTTCGCGTCGATGCTCGCCGGATGCACGACCAACCCCGCGACCGGACGCCGGCAGTTCGACCTCATCGGGCGCCAGCAGGAGATCGCCATCGGCGAAGCGGCCAAGGACGATCTCGCCGCGCAGTACGGCGGGCGGATCGCCGACACATATATGCAAGCCTACGTCCGCGACATAGGCATGAGCCTTGTCGACCACGTCGAAGGCAATTACGGCGACCTGCCCTGGGAGTTCGCCGTTCTCGATTCTGATGTCGTCAATGCTTTCGCCCTGCCCGGCGGTAAGGTTTTTATAACTCGTGGGCTGCTCGTGAAACTCGACGACGAGGCCATGCTCGCGGGCGTCCTCGGCCACGAGATCGCTCACGTAACCGCCGAGCACGCCGACAAGCAGCTGTCACAGTCGCTGATCGTGACCGGCGTCGTTGCTGGCGCCGCTGTCGCCGCCGGGCAGTCGGAATCCGATTTTGTCCGCGCGGGCGTCCCGCTCCTCGTCGGCGCCGGCGGGACGGGGTTCATCCTCAAGTTCGGCCGAAATGACGAGCTCGAAGCCGACGCGCTGGGCATGCGCTATATGGCCCGCGCCGGCTACGACCCCGCCGCCCAGCGCGACGTTATGATTGTTCTGAGTGATGCGACCGGCAACGCCGGCGGCAACCGGGCAGGCTCCGGCGGCACGCCGGAATGGCTCAGCACACACCCGTTCCCGGAGACCCGCATCAAGCAGATCGAAGATCGGCTGGCGCGCCGATTCCCCCCTGAGGATCGCGCCGGGCTTGTGCGTAATCCCGATCGATACCACGCCAACATGCTCTCGCGACTGCGCTAACGGTGATGCGACGCGGCGTCCGAACCGGGATGCCCCCGGCCTCAGCAATAATAATGTTATACTTCGACCGCCGCCGGCGTCCGATCCGTCAGGATCTCGGCTTCCGTCTTCGCCACGACCTCGTCCACGGTGACGCCCGGCGCCAGTTCGGTCAGGCGGAACCGCTGCGCGTCCTCGTCCATTTTAAGCACACAGAGATCAGTGATGATCATGTCTATGCAGCGCCGGCCGGTCAGCGGGAGCGTGCATTCCTTGAGGATTTTCGCGTCGCCGTTCTTCGCGGTGTGCTCCATCGTGACAACGATCTTGCGTACGCCCGCGACGAGGTCCATCGCGCCGCCCATTCCTTTGACCATCTTGCCGGGGATCATCCAGTTCGCGAGATCGCCGGTCTGGCTTATCTGCATGGCGCCGAGGATCGCGAGCGCGACGTGCCCGCCCCGGATCATCTCGAACGATTCGCTCGACGAGAAGAACGCGGCGCCCGGCGCCGCGGTGATCGTCTGCTTGCCGGCGTTGATGAGGTCCGGATCGACCGCGTCGTCCGTCGGGAACGGCCCGATGCCGAGCAAGCCGTTCTCAGACTGAAGCCAGACCTGCATCCCGGGCGGGATGTGGTTCGCGACAAGCGTCGGCATCCCGATGCCGAGGTTCACGACCATCCCGTCGCGGAGTTCCCGCGCCGCCCGCCGCGTGATCTGATCTCTCGAAAGCGCCATGCCGGCATCATACCGGGGAACGGGTCGAACGCAGAGGAAAACAGAGGAAGACGGACGGAGATGAAGGGGTGAGGGGATGCGATGGTGTGTTTCCGATGCGCGGTTTTCTTCACTCGATGCTGAACGAACCGATCGGTGAAGTGCAATGCTCGAACCTGACCCACACACAATCCCGCTCTGTCTCCCTCTGTATTCCTCTGCTTTCAACCCCCCCGCGTCGGCTACCCTACCGCGATGAAGACGCAGAAAGTGACCTTCGAGAATGAATCCGGCCACGCCCTTTCGGGCGCGCTCGATATGCCCGACGGCGAGCCGCGCGCGTTCGCCCTGTTCGCCCATTGCTTCACCTGCGGAAAGAGTCTGACCGCTGTCCGCCGTGTTTCCGAGCAATTGACCAACGAGGGGATCGCGCTGCTGCGTTTCGACTTTACAGGCCTCGGCGAGAGCGACGGCGAGTTCGCCGACACAACATTATATACAAACCTGCTCGATCTCAAGGCTGCCGCCGCGTTCCTTGAAGAAGCGCACGCAGCACCCGCGGCGTTGATCGGACACAGCCTCGGCGGCTCCGCCGTGCTCGCCGTCGCGGGTGACATCCCGAGCGTCCGCTGTGTCGCGACCATCGGCGCCCCCGCGGACCCGGCGCACGTGTTGCACTTGCTTTCTAATGCGGACTTCGATGAATCCGGCAAAGCCGAGGTCTCGATCGGTGGACGCAAGTTCACCATCGGAAAGGAGTTCGTCGATGATCTCGATCGGCATAACCTGCTGGATCGTGTGGCGAATCTTGGCGAGCCGCTGCTGGTTTTTCATTCGCCGGTTGACACGATCGTGGGGATCGAGAACGCGGAGCGGATCTTCAAAGCCGCGAAACACCCACGGAGTTTTGTATCGCTCGGGGCGGCGGATCACCTGTTGAGCGACGCGCGCGACGCGGCTCTCGTCGGACACGTTCTCGGCGCCTGGGCTTCACGATATATCGAAGATTAGAAAGACTCGCGGTACGGGCCACCCTATGGGACGGGCGCCACGCCCTATCCGATGCACAATAATCGGGATAAGCCTCCCGCTCGCCGTGTCCCGTCACGCCCAATAATGAGGAGCCTGCTGTGCCGAGCGACACCTTCACCTGGCTTCCCGCGGCGTACCTCGCCAGCGAGTGGGCGATCCGGGTGCTGATGACACCGATTGTTGTGCGCAGACGCAGTTCCTCGAACGCGCTCGGCTGGCTGGCGATTATCTATTTTCTTCCCTGGATCGGGTTTATTTTCTACGGCCTGGTCGGGCAGCGATATCTCGGACGAGCCCGAATGAAACGGCACATCGACGCGAAGCGCCGCGTCGAGTCACCCGCTGTGCTCGCACTCCGCGATGAGCACGCGACTCACCCTTCGATCTCGCCCTATCAGGACGATCTCGTTCAGTTGTGCGAACGGCTGACCACTCTCCCGATCCTGGGCGGCAACGCCGTCGATATCATCGCAGACACCCACGCGTTCATCGACGCGCTGATCGGAGATATAGAACGCGCCCAGAATCATGTCCACCTGCTCACGTTCATCTATAAGGATGATTCCACCGGACGACGTGTCTCCGACGCGCTGATGCGTGCCGCGGCGCGCGGCGTGGCGTGCCGGGTCGTGGCGGATTCCGTAGGATCCAAATCACTTTTTCGCCGGCTCGCGCGGGAGATGCGCCGGGGCGGGGTCGAAGTGATCGAGGCTCTGCCCGCCGGGATCTTCCGCAGGCAGTTCCGCAGGCTTGATTTGCGCAACCATCGAAAGGTTGTGGTGATCGACGGGCGCGTGTCGTACACCGGTTCGCAGAATATCGTTGACGCGGACTACGGGCATAAGAAAGTCGGCGCCTGGCGCGACATCATGTTGCGTATAGAGGGCGCCGGGACGCTGGGCGTGCAGGCGGTTTTCCTCGAAGACTGGTGCGCCGAGACCGGCGCCGTGCTCGATTCGACCGACATCTTCCCGTCTCCCGCGCGTGCGTGCGGCGCGCCGATTCAGATCGTGCCCAGCGGGCCGAGCGATCGCACCGGTGTCTTCCATTCCGTCATCGTCGCGGCTATACACGAAGCGCAACGGCGCGTCACGCTGACAACTCCCTACTTCATCCCTGATGATTCGCTGATGCTCGCGCTGCGGCTCGCGGCTCTGCGAGGCGTGCGCGTCGAAGTCGTCGTCCCTCGCAAAAGCGATCAGTGGTTCGTCGGCCTCGCCGCAGAATCGTTCTACGGCGGGCTTCTTGAAGACGGCGTACGGCTGTTCCGCTTCGACGGCGGGCTGCTTCACGCGAAAACACTCAGTGTGGATGCTTCGTTCGCGCTCGTCGGCTCGGGAAATCTAGATTCACGTTCTTTCTTTCTGAATTTCGAACTCAGCGTGATTCTGTACGGGTCAGAAGTAACCGATCGCCTCCGGGTCGAGCAGGAGACGTACATCGCCGAGTCCACATTGCTGACTGCGGAGGAATGGGGTCGGCAGCCGGGATGGATGCAGACGATCCGTTCGACCGCAGCGCTTGCCGGGCCGCTGCTGTAATATCGCGCGAGGCAGAGGCCGGGGCGCGAACGCAGTGATAATCTAAGCCGTAGGGATGTTAAGGAAGCGATATGGCGGGGCAAACCGGCAAAATTTCTGATATGCCGGCGGCGGTTGATGCGTCGAAGCCGAGCATCCCGGACGCCGAAGCCGCGCGCCGACGCCGGCTCATCAAGCGCGTGAGCATGGTGATGCGGGTGCTGATCCCGTCGATCATCGCGGTCTTCGTCTGGCGTGAACTTGTCCGCACAGACTGGACAGCGGCGTGGCGTGAGGCCGTCACGAGCGATCGGCGCGCGGTGCTGGCTGGTATGGTCGTCTCCGTGCTGGCGGTCGGGATGATGGGCGCGTACGACTGGATTTCGTTCCGCGGCGTGGGCCGGCTCCGGGGGCCGCGGCTCTGGGGGCTGGGGTCGATCCTCTTCGCGTGGACCAACTTCCTGACCATCGGCCCGTTCGGCGGACCGGCGGCGAGACTGATCATCTACGGCCGTGCCGGCGCCACGAATGCGATGATCATCGCCGGGATGATCCGGCTATATCTCGGGATGCTCGGCGGACTGATCGGTTGGCTTATCGCATGCTTCGCGCCGTTGCCGGATTCGCTCAACACGTTCATCATCCGGGCGGGTATGGCAGTTGTGCTTTCGTCGGTACTGGCCGTGGGCACGGGGCACGCGCTGCGCGTCTTCAAGGGGATCCGTACGGACACGAGCGCACGGCGACTGGCGGCTCTCGGATTCATCGGCGCGCTGGATTGGGGTGGAGTTCTGGCGGCGTTCGTGCTCTGCGGCGCCGCGGTCGGGCAGGGCGCGGGCGTCGTCGAGCAGGCGCGGGGGATGTTCCTCGGGCACCTAGCGGGGATGATGAGCATGATCCCCGGCGGGTTGGGCAGCGCCGACGCCGTGTGGCTCAAGACACTGACGATCGCGGAGGATGATTCGGAGACGGCCGCCGCCCAGATCATGCTGTTCCGCATGGTGTATTACATTGTGCCGTGGTCGATCGCGGCGGGGGCGATCGCGGTGATCTTCGCGGATCGTTGGACGCGGCGCGGCAGGGCGAGCGAGTGATCCTCGGGGTTCGTCGGCGTCAGAGGGCATGCATCGCGCCGGTGGCACGGGGGTCTCGCCCGCGCGGGAAGCGTTTGAACGCAGAGCAACACAGAGGATGCAGAGAGGATGGCTCTTGCTTGATTAAATAAGTTTATGTTGTGAGCGTCGTTCTCTGCTCGATGCGTTTTTCGCTCTGTGTAACGACGATATAATCTACGTAGGCGCCCGGGGTGTGGACGTGGTCGGGGTCGATGTCGCCGGTTTCGACGAGTTCTTCGACCTCGGCGATTGTGACGGCGCCGGCCTGGGCCATCATGGGGTTGAAGTTCCGGGCCGTCTTGCGGTAGACGAGGTTGCCCGCCGTGTCCGCCTTCCAGGCTTTGACGAGGGAGAGGTCGGCGCGAAGCCAGGTCTCCATGAGGTAGGTTCGGCCGAGGAAGTCGCGGGTTTCCTTGCCGTCGGCGATGGGCGTGCCGACACCTGTGGCGGTGAAGAAGGCGGGGATCCCGGCGCCGCCGGCGCGGATGCGTTCGGCGAGCGTGCCTTGCGGGTTGAACTCGATCTCGAGTTCGCCGGAGAGGAACTGCCGTTCGAACTCGGCGTTCTCGCCGACATAGGACGAGATCATTTTTTTGATCTGTCGGGTTTTGAGTAGCAGGCCGAGGCCCCAGTCGTCGATGCCGGCGTTGTTGCTGATGATGGTGAGGTCGCGTACGCCGGTGTCGCGAAGCGCGATGAGTAGTTGTTCGGGGATGCCGCAGAGGCCGAAACCGCCGGCCATGATGGTGATCCCGTCGCGGAGGACGCCGGAGTCGCGGAGTTCGGCGAGGACGCCGGCGGGGGTTGGTCGGGTCATGTCGAGCATCGTGACATGATACCGGCGCGGCGCTGGGTGACGCGGTCGCGCTCGGCCAATAGCGTGACGATGGTTGTCGGCGTCACAGGGGCTGCTCGGGGCGCACGAGTGGTGCGATCGGGCTGCGCCCGATCGGTGCGGACTCATGAAGAGGAGTGATCACGATGACGACGATGAGCCTGGAGAAGTGCTGCGCCGATATCGGCGAGACCGCGGCGATGAAGGACCACGACCGCGATCTTGTGCACGAACTCTCGAAACGGCTCGACTGCCTGTGGCGGTGCGATCAGTACAACGCCGACGCAGATGGGGACGAGGAGCGATCGACTTCTGGCGCGAGATCAAAGAGCAGGAACAGAATAATATCGATCGGCTGCGGTCTCTGATCGAAGGTGAGATCAAGCAGAAATGTTTCTGATGCTTCGGATTGGTTGATGCGTGGGGTCGGGGGCGGACGAGGCGCCAGCGGGGTTCGTGACAGGCATGCCCGGGCCTATGCGCCCGGGCGATTTCGTTTCATGCCGAGATTGATTGCGTCTTGGCGAAGAGTAATCAGAAGGATCGTGCCGAGATCAAGAGGGCGACGAGAATAGCACGTGCAAGCAAGGCGGCGCGGTTACGGAGCGTGGGGGTTAAGGTGTGGGATCGGCAATAGTGCAAAAAAAACGACGCCCGCGTGTGAAGCGCGGGCGCCGTGTGTATGGCGAACAGTTGGGATCGTCGTTTGCCGGTCGTCGCCGACCGGCTGCCCGCACGAGGCGGACGAGAATGCGTCGAATGTTCCGCGGCGCAGATCTCTCTGCGTCCGTGGTCCAAGGAAATCCCTTAGAAAGGAGGTGATCCAGCCGCAGGTTCTCCTACGGCTACCTTGTTACGACTTAGTCCCAGTCACCGAACTCGCCGTTGGCGCCGTTGAAACATGACGACTTCGGGCGCTCCCGGCTTCCATGACTTGACGGGCGGTGTGTACAAGGCTCAGGAACGTATTCACCGCG
>CAZTEE010000072.1:0-8105 GCA_964611775.1 uncultured Phycisphaeraceae bacterium
TTAGCAACCCGTAAAATTATTCCGCCGCCCGCACAACCCCGAAGCCCGGGGATTCATTCCTGGGCTTTGTTGTGCTCGATAATCGTCCCGCGCGTGCCGTTCCGCTCACATAACCATTGATCCAGCAGAGACTTCCGGTACAATGGCCCGTGGGCCGGACGCGCGGCGCCCGCCCGGAGGAGGCTGGAGATGTTTTTTCGTGGGGTCTCGGTGATATTTGCGTGCGCGGCGGCTGCGTCGGCGTCCGGGCAGGTCGCTGTGCACGTCCCGCCTTGGACTCGGAGCGCGCCGACGCTGGTCCCCGGCGCCTCGGGCTGGCAGGCCGAGACATTCGTGATCGCGCACAACCCGGGCCCAGGCCCCCGCGTGGTCCGGGCCGCCCTGACAGCGATCGACGGCCTGTTCCTCGCCGCCCCCTCCGAGATCGTCTTCACACTCGAGCCGGGCGAACTCGAGATCCGTCCCGGCGCCGTGTTCGTCGACAGCCCGATCGGCGCGACCGAAACCACCCAGCACATCGTCGTCGTCGCGCCCTCGCTCGACGGCTTCGGCCCGCTGCCCGGGCTCGGCTTCCACGCCCGCCCGTCGTCACAGTTTGTCGTCACGCCGGTGACGCCGGTGCTCGACCGCCGATCGCTCGCCGGCCCGTTCACGGTCGAGTTCCGCGTCGAGCGTCTCGCCGCGGGCGCGAGCGGCACGCGGACGATCTCATTCGCCGCTGCGGGGCCGATCAGCACGCCCGCGCCGGTCGAGGTGACGCTGCCGATCGGCGCGTCGGTAGTGATCCCGGTGACGGTGACGCCCGCCCCCGGCGCCGGGCAGAACGCCGTTGAATTCGCGGATCTCATCGTTATTTATTCCGACAACCCCGCGACGCCCGGTGGGCCGTTCCCGCACGCCGGCGCGACCATCGTCCTGGGCCCGCCGACCCCGCCCGACGCCGACCTCAACGGCGACGGCGCGGTCGACGGCACGGACCTGCTCATACTTCTTAATAACTGGACCGGTTCGGGCAAGTGACACGAAGCAAGTTCAGGCGCCCGCATCCGCCGCGTGCGCCACGATCTCGACGCGCGAGTACTGATCCAGATTCAGCACGACCATCTCCCCGTCGTCGAGCCGCAACTCCAGCCGATCGAGCCACAACTTCCCGTCCCTGGCGTGCGCGAACCACGACCCGGTCTTGTCGCGTCCCGACTTCACCACGACCCCCTCGACCGTGTTCGTCCACACGCCCCGCATCCGAGGCGCCTGCTGCGTCACACGCACACGATCGCCCGGGCTGAACCTTTCTACATCCTGACTCATGTTCGCCAGTCTACCTTCCCCGGCTGACGAGGCCGATCGGATCGCCGCCGGACAGCGCCGCCCGGATGTTCGCCGCAACCAGTTCCGTCATCATCTCGCGGTAACGTCTCGCCCCCGAACCGACGTGCGGCGTGAGCACCGCGTTCGGCAACGCCACGAGTTCCGCCGGCACGCTCGGCTCATTCTCGAACACGTCCAGACCCGCCGCGAAGATCCGCCCGGTGCGCAGCGCCTCGATCAGCGCCCGCTCGTCCACGACCGGCCCGCGCGCCGTGTTCACCAGCACCGCAGTCCGCTTCATGAGCGCCAGCCGATCCGCGTTCATAAGATGCCGGGTCTCGTCGGTGAGCGGCGTGTGCAGTGAGACGAAGTCCGCCTCGCGCAGCCCGTCCTCGAGCGTCACGCGCGTCGCGTTGAGCGGCGCGAACTCGAACTCGAAGTGTCGGCGCCGCGCTACATAGAGAACGCGCATCCCCCACCCGATCGAGCGCAGCGCCGTCGCGTACCCGATGCGTCCGGCGCCGACGATGAGCAGCGTGCGCCCGGCGACATCGACGCCGAGCATCTCCGCCATCCCGAGGACTCCCCGTCGCGCGAACGCGCCGGACTCGATATGCCGGCGTCCCTCGTGGACACGCCTCGCCGCGGCCAGCAGCAGCGCCCACGCTACGTCCGCCGTCCCCTCGGTGACTGCGTGCGGCGTGTTGCACACCGTCACCCCGCGCGACCGGCACGCCGCTAAATCAATATTATCATACCCGACCGCGAAGTTGCACACCGCCCGCAGCGATGCGCCCGCCGCGTCGAGCGCAGCGGCATCCACGCGGTCGTGCACCATCGTCACGAGCGCGTCCATCGGAGCGTTCGCGCGCAGGAAATCGACGAGCTCGCCCGGTTTTTGAAGACCGGCGTCCGGGCCGATCACCGTCTCGGCGCCGGGGATGTCGAGAATCCCGGGGATCGCGCGCGTCACAACAACCTTTGTCATCCGAAGACACCCTCCCGCGGCGAGCGCATGAGTTCCATCGCCTCGACCCGGGTCAACGCCTGCTTCGGCGCGATCGCCGCGCCCGCGGGCATCCCCGACCGCCGACGCTCCACGGCCGCCTGAATATTGTCCGCCGGGTCGGGGTCCACGACCGGCGCGTCCGACCCGAACCATATAAGTTCGCGCGGGTCGCGCCCAGCCGCGACCGCGCCCTCGATCAACTCGCGCATCGGCAGCACGCGGCCGACCCGCCCGGGCGTCAGCCGCCGGATCGCCTCCATATCCGGCAGGAGATGGCAAGGCTGCACGCTCGCCACGACGTTGAGCCGGGCGAACCGCGGCGTGTCGGCTTCGTCGATGTACTCGGCGTGCTCGATGCGGTGCGCTATCGCGCGCGACCCGTGCCGTTCTATGAGGTCCAGGCAACGCCGAACCGCCGCGTCCCCGATCGCGTGCGCGACGATCGGCAGGCCCGCGGACTCCGCCTTATTAAGAGCCGTGATGAACCCGTCGTCGTCGAGCAGCCGACGGCCGTGCGGCGCATCGGGACGGGGGTCGGCGTAGGCGTCGAGCATCCACGCGGTCCGGCTGTTGAGCGTCCCGTCGGTGAAAACCTTCAGCCCGCCCAGCCGGACGCCCGCGTGCTCGAACGACGCGCGCTCGGCGACGGCGCGATCGAAGTCTTCGAGCAGCGGGTGCAGCAGCACGCGGATCGGCAGTCCGTCGGCGTCGGCGAGCGCAGCGAGGTCCGCCCAGAACGTCGGCCGGGAGAGCATGTCGTGCGCTTCTATGAAACCACGCCGAGCCAGGTCCGCGCACGCCGCGCGAAGGTGCTCGCGGCGCTCCTCGATCGTCGGCGCCGGCATCGCGTGGAGAACACACTGCGCCATTGTCTCGAGCAGCAGCCCCGTCGGCGCGCCGGCCTCATCACAATCAATAAATGCAAGATTAAAATCTCCACCGGTGGCACGGGCGTCCCGCCCGTGCGCGCCGATCGCCCGCCCCGGCTCAAGCCCGATCGCGCGCATCGCCGCGTCGCTCGCCGCGAGCGAGTGGATATCGAACGACTTGACGGCGCAAGGCCGCCCGCCCGCAGCCTCGTCGAGTTCCCGCGCCGTCGGCCAGGCCCGCTCGGCCCAGCCTTCGACACGCGCCCGCACCGCGAGGATCCACCCGTCGCCGGGCAGATCGCGCGCCCGCTGCGCGACGCGTTCCAGGCATTCCGCCTTGCTCGCGCAGTCTTCGAGATTGATCGCTGACAGTTCCGCGCCGAGTTCCGGCAGGTGCGCGTGCGCCTCGCGTAGCCCGGCAAACTCGGCGTTCACCGCGACGCTCCTTCTGTCAGCCGAGCGATCTCGGCCCGTGCCGCGGCTTCATCGATCGCCGGCGCATCGAACGGCACGCGAACGATGTCGAACCTCGCGCGCACGTCCAATCCTGCCTCATCGACGCCGACACACACCGGGGATTCGATCTTCATCCCGCCGACACGCTCGGCGGCGCGCCCGAGGGCATCCTTGTCCTCGTTGAGCAGCCGGCACAGGGCGGGTTCCGCGTCGGCGAGGGCGCTCGGCGTCATCAGCGCGTCGCCGTCGAGCACCACGCCGCCGAGTTTCGCCATGTCGATGTAGATGATCGCCCAGCGCACGTCCTCGGGTTCGCCGTGATATATCCGCCAGCGGTCGGCGACGGAGTGGTGCTCGTCGATCTCTTCGAGCGAGACGAGCGCCTGCACCGCGTCGGCCGATTCCTCGGGCACGAACAGCAGCGTCTCGGGCGCAGCGAGCATCGCAACCATCACCGGCGACGCCAGCCGACCCGTCGCGGGATCCACGACAAACCTGATCGGGACGAAGTGATCGTCGAACTGGAGCGTCCCGCGGTAGCCCGCGCGCAGCATCGCCCGCGCCCGCTCGAGCGTCCCGCCGTCGATCTCTTCCTTCTCCGCCATGCCGATGTTGTACCCGCCATGCGGATCCCCGGCACGACCCGCTCAAGAGCGGCACGGGCGTCTTGCCCGTGCGCGAACTCACCTGTAAGAGCGCTGCAGAGGAGGCTCGACCGGGGGTGGCATGGCTCCGGGGTGGCACGTCTCTCCGAGCCGTGATCTTGCCGCATCACACACAACTTACATCCCCACCGCCGGCGACCTCTGCCGTGTTATTCGTGGTCCTTGTCATAAAGCCGGCCGCAGGATTTGCACCGACCGCGTGTGGGCGCGTCGCTGAGGTCGGCGCGGCAGTCTCGACACATGAACCGGCGGACGGGCGCCGGCTCCGGCGCCTGCTCGAAGATTGCCGCGAGCGCCTCCGGGCCGTAGCGCGCCACGATCAGCATCGCGGCGTCGTATTCCCCGCCGCACGCCGGGCACATTCCCGCGGGTTCGAGCCCGGCGAGGTCGGACGCGCACGTCGGGCACTCGAGATCGAACTCCGAGAGGTCCGCGCCGGCGAGTTCCGTGAACGCCTGCTCCTCCCAACCGGGGTCGAGTTCGATCGGCTCGGACTCGAACTCGGCGAGGACGGCCTCGGCCTCGTCACGCCGCTCCGTGTCGAGCAGCATGAGTTCCACCTGGAGCATGCGCGGCGCCAGGGGGCCGCCGAATATAAGATTCACATAATCGCCCACCACCGTCGCGGTGATCCCGCGCTCGCGCAGCCGCATCGCCGCGTGCTCGGCGTGCAGCCGGCTGGCGTAGCGGCGCAGACGGATCATCCGCCCGCACCCCCGGCGGGTTCCTCGATCGGCGCGGGTTCGGGCGCGTCCGGGTCGGCGCGGGGGAAGAGCGGGTCGCCCGGCTCGAGCCGCGAACCCGGAGCCAGCGCGCCCCACGCCGTCGTTTCCTCCCAAGAAGCGCCGCGATCATCCGCGACGCCCAGCCGGCGCCGGAGTTCCGCCGCCTTGCCGGGCATCGCCGGGTCGAGCAGCACGGACGCGATGCGGAGGGCCTCGGCGGCGTGGTAGAGGATCGCGCCGACTTCCGCTTTCTTAGATTCTTGTTTGATCCGCTTGAACGGCTCGGTCGCGTGGATGTACCCGTCGACGCGGCGCACCAGCGCGACCCCCTCGGCGAGCGCTCCGGGCAGATCCATCGCGTCCGCCTTGCGCTCGGCCTGCGCGACCGCGCGCCGGGCTATCTCCGGCCAGTCGTGCCCGTCGAGCGCCGTGACGCCGGCGTGGTCGGGGACGACGCCGTCGAAGTAACGCCCGATCATGTTCGTCACGCGGGAGAGCGCGTTGCCGACGCTGTTGGCGAGGTCGGCGTTGTAGATCTCGATGAAGCGTGAGTGGGCGAAGTCGGCGTCGGTTGCGCCGGCGGGGCCTTGCGTCGCGAGGAACCAGCGCACGGCGTCGACGCCGAAGGATCGCGCGTAGCCGCGCAGCGTCGGCATATCAAGAAAGTTGCCCAGGCTCTTGGACATCTTCCGCCCCTCGCGGATCCAGTACGAGTGCGCGTAGACGCACCCGGGGAGTTCCTCGCCCAGCGCCATCAACATGCACGGCCAGATCACCGCGTGGAACCATAAAATATCCTTGCCTACAACATGACAATCCGCCGGCCACCACTCGCGCCGCTCGGGAGTGTCGACCGCGCTGAGATAGTTCGACAGCGCGTCGATCCACACATAGACGCGGTGCCCGGGGTCGCCGGGCATGAGAACTCCCCAGTCGGGGTCGCCGGGCTGGACCGCGCGGGAGATCGGGACGTCCTGCAGGCCCGCGCGGATGCGCCCGAGCACCTCGTTCCGCCGGGCGTCCGGGCGGATGAAGCCGGGGTTAGCCTCGATGTGCTCGCGGAGCCGCTCCGCGAACCGGCTCAGGCGGAAGAAGTAGTTTTTCTCGGTGCGCTTGGCGAGCGGCCGGCCGGTGACGGGCGATTGAAAGTTATGTTCGCGGGCGGTGTTCTCGGGGACGTACTCCTCCTGCGAGGCGTCCCACCAGCCCTCGTAGTCGCCGAGCGCCACGTCGCCGGACTCCTGGAGACGGCGGATGTAGCCGGTCAGGCGGTCCTTGTGGCGGTCCTCGCTGGTGCGGATGAAGTCGTCGTTCGAGAAGCCGAACTCGGCGAAGGCGCAGCGGAAGGCGTCCGCGTTGCGGTCGGACCACTCCAGCGGCGACAGCCCGTGCTCGGCGGCGGCGGCGACGACCTTCTCGGCGTGCTCGTCGGTCCCCGTGAGGAAGAATGTCTCACGCCCCCGGCGGCGGCTGAAACGCGCGCCGATGTCCGCGAGCAGCGTCGTGTAGAGATGGCCGACGTGCGGGCGGTCGTTGACGTAATAAATCGGGGTCGAAATGTAGTAGCGATCGGGTCGCGGCATGGCGTGCGATTGTAGTGGTTCGGCCGATCCGCCCCGGTCGGGCGGGCGTCCGCACCCGTCTTCTTCACGCCGACCCCGCCGGGCCGATGGACGCGACGGTGAGTTCGCCGAGCGTCCGCCGGGCCGCGTACGAGTTGACCTCGTCGAGCGTGATCGCGTCGAACTCGGCGAGGCGTTCGGCGAGCGTCCGCGGCCGACCTAGCCGGAACCAGTCCGACGCGAGCGCCGACGCCCGCGCCCCGGTGGATTCGCCGCTCATAACAAGTGATGATTTAAGCCCGGTTACGGCGCGGCGGAACTCGCTCTCGGTCACGCCGCCGGCCTCGCCGTCGGCCGTCAGTCGGCGTAGTTCCGCCAGCAGCACGTCGAGCGTCTCGCGGGCGCGTTCGGGGGTCGTCCCCGCGTACGCGGCGACCCGGCCGAAGTCCCGGCTTCCCGCGTAGCGCGCGTTGACCGAATACACCAGCCCGCGCTTCTCGCGCACCTCGGTGAAGAGCCGGCTGCTCATCCCGCCCGACAGCACCGACGCGAGCACGCGCTCGAGCCGGGCGTCGGCGTGCGACTCCTTCGGCGCGTCGTGCAGGACGGCGATGTGGACCTGATTCGTGTCGTCGTCCTCGTGGACGCGGCCGCGCTCGGCGTCGGAAGTAATATCCCATTCAGGCGCAGAACCGGCCCACCCCGCGAAAAGTTCTTCCAGCCTCGCGGCGACCGCGTCCGGGTCCACGGCGCCCGCGACGGCGATCGCGGCGCCTTCGGGCCTGACGCGCGTCGCCCAATGCCGGGCTATGTCGTCGCGCGTGATCCGCTCGAGGGTTTCGATCCGGCCCATGCCCGATCGGTTCAGCGGCGCCGGCGCGTGCCGGGCCTTCGCCAAGATCATCACCCGCTCGTGCGGGTCGTCGGCGAGGGATTCGACAGCCTGGACGCACAGGTCGCGGACGGGTTCAACGTCTGCCTCGTGGAATCCCGGCCGGCGGGCCATGTCGATGAACAGCGGCAAGGCGTCGAGGACGCGCTCGCCGAGCATGACGCCTTCGAACCGGAAGAAGTAGGTCTCGGTGTCGGCGTCGCGGCGTACGCCGAGACTGTCCATGGCGTCGGCGTGCCGGCGGGCGTCGCGGTCGCCGGCGCCTCGGAAGACGAGTTCGGACCACATCGCGCCGAGGCCTTCGAGGTCGGCGGGTTCCGCCGCCGACCCCGCGGGAAGAAGCCAGCAAAGCCCGGCGGAGCGCACGCCGGGCATGGGTTCGACAATGAGGTCCAGCCCGTTGGAGAGTCGGCGTGAGATGGGTGTGGTCATACGGTTGTCCGTGTCGGTCGGAGTCTATCGCACACTCATGCGCGCGTCGCCCCAAGCCCAGGGATTGCATCCCTGGGATTGGTGTTATGAGCAGACAGTCGGGCCCGAAAGTGTGATCGGGATTATTGGCTTCGCGTCCGGGAACCGGGCCTTGCATTCGGCACAGCCGTCACTGACGGACCTTTCG
>CAZTEE010000073.1:0-8105 GCA_964611775.1 uncultured Phycisphaeraceae bacterium
CGATGGAACTCTCCACATACTTCCGCATCAACGCGATGAACACCGGGCAGTTCGAGCGGACGCTCATCATCGCCGACGAGGGCGCCAGCGTCTCCTACCTCGAAGGATGCACCGCGCCGATGCGCGACGAGAACCAGTTGCACGCCGCCGTGGCGGCATCTACAACTTCGTCACCAAACGCGGAAAGGCCGCCGGACGCCGATCACGCATCGCCTGGACACAGGTCGAAACCGGCTCCGCCATCACGTGGAAGTACCCCTCGTGCGTCCTCGTCGGCGACGACTCCGTCGGCGAGTTCTACTCCGTCGCTCTCACCAACCGAATGCAACAGGCCGACACCGGCACCAAAATGGTCCACATCGGCAAAAACACACGCAGCACCATCATCTCCAAAGGCATCAGCGCCGGCCGCGGGCAGAACACCTACCGCGGCCTCGTCAAAATCAATAAAGGCGCCGACAACGCACGCAACTTCACGCAGTGCGACTCCATGCTCCTCGGAGACCGGTGCGGCGCCCACACATTCCCCTACATCGAAGTCAAAAACAAAACCGCACGCATCGAGCACGAAGCCACCACCAGCCGCATCGGCGAAGACCAGATGTTCTACTGCAACCAGCGCGGCATCCGCGCCGAGGACGCCGTCAGCATGATCGTCAACGGCTTCTGCAAGGAAGTCTTCCGCGAACTCCCCATGGAGTTCGCCGTCGAAGCGCAGAAACTCCTCGACGTCAGCCTCGAAGGAAGCGTCGGCTGACCGCCGCGCGACCGCACAGACACCCCGAACAACCATCATTTAACACAAGATAAGCCAGAGGAACCACATAACCATGCCGCTGCTCGATATCAGAAACCTGCGCGTGTCCGTCGACGGGCACGAAATCCTCAAAGGCCTGGATCTCACGATCAACCCCGGCGAGGTCCACTCCATCATGGGCCCGAACGGATCGGGCAAGAGCACGCTCGCGCAGGTCATCGCCGGCCACGAAGCCTACGAGGTCACCGACGGTGAGATCCTCTTCAACGGCAAGGACCTCCTAGACCTCGGCGCCGACGAACGCGCCGGCGAAGGCGTCTTCCTCGCGTTCCAGTACCCCGTCGAAATCCCCGGCGTGAGCACCAACTACTTCCTCCGCTCCGCCGTAAACGCAGTCCGCGCCTACCGCGGCCTGCCCGAACTCGACGCAGTAGCGTTCATGAAACTTGTCAAAAAGAACGCCGCGCTAGTGCAGATGAACGAGAAACTCCTCAGCCGAGCCGTCAACGAAGGGTTCAGCGGCGGGGAAAAGAAACGCAACGAAATATTCCAGATGGCCATGCTCGAACCAACGCTCGGCGTGCTCGACGAGACCGACTCCGGCCTGGACATCGACGCGCTCCGAATCGTCGCCGACGGCGTTAACTCACTCCGCGACGCCGGCCGCGCGTTCCTCGTCATCACACACTACCAGCGACTTCTCGAATACATCGTCCCCGATTTCGTGCACGTGCTCGTCGACGGCAGGATCGTCCGCTCCGGCGGCAAGGAACTCGCGCTCGAACTCGAAGAGACCGGCTACACGGGCGTCGAGACCACCGCCGCATCGCGCTGAAGCGCACGCATCCAACCACGGAGCACGAGATGACGATATCCAACGATTTCAATACCGCCGCAGATCGGTTCGTCGCGCTCTACCGCGACGCGCGCGAGCGCATCTTCGCGTCCGAGCCGGCCGACGCGCTCGCCGTGCGCGACGCCGCGATCGCACGCTTCGCCGAACTCGGTGTCCCGAGCCACAAAGACGAAGAGTGGAAGTACACGAGCCTCGCGCCCGTCGCGCGCACCGCGTTCACGATTGACGACACGCCGCGCGCCGTCGATCACGCCGCGATCGAGCCGCTGCTCCTCGACGGCGCCGGCCCGCTACTCGTCTTCGTCAACGGCTTGTACGCCGAATCTCTATCCAATGTTGCGGGCCTGCCCGCCGGCGTGACGATCGAACTCGCGAACACAAGTGATGTTCACATTGTCGCGCCGAATGTCCTCGACCGCTGCGCAGATCTAGCTCCCCTGCCGCTCGCCCGGCTCAATGTCGCGCTCGCGCGCGACGCCGCAACACTGCGCATCTCTCGTAATACTCAATGCGTCGAGCCGATCCACGTTATCTATCTCGCCGCAGCGGACGCGGGCGCAGTCGTGTCGTTCCCGAGGCTGACGATCGTCGCGGAAGAAGGCGCACACGCCACAATCGTCGAGAATCACGCGACAATCGGCGATGCGCCCACGTTCGCGGTTGCGCTTACCGAGATCGCGGTCGGCGCGAACGCGCACATCGACCACGCACGAACGACCGAATCCAACGCGAATTCCTGGCATGTCGGCGCGGTGGCGATCACTCAGAGTCGCGACAGCCGGGCCGAGTCCGCCCACGTCGCGATCGGCGGCGACATCACCCGTCTCGACTTCCGCGTCTCGCTCGACGGCGCCGGCGCGGACTGCAACCTCCGCGGCCTCGCGATGCTCCACAACACCGAGCACGTCGATCATCACCTCCTCGTTCGTCACAACCAGCCGCACTGCACCAGCCGCGAGTTCTTCAAGAACGTCCTCGACGGCTCGTCCCGCGGCGTGTTCTGCGGGCGCATCCACGTCGATCAGGATGCGCAGAAGACCGACGGCGTGCAGACCAACGCCAACCTCCTCCTCTCCGACGACGCCCAGGCCGAGACGCGCCCACAACTCGAAATCTACGCCGACGACGTGAAATGCACCCACGGCGCCACGGTCGGACAACTCGACGACGATGCAATATTTTATCTCCGTGCACGCGGCGTCCCCGAAGCGGAGGCCCGCGCGATCCTAATCCGCGGTTTCGCCGGGGAAATCCTCGATGAAATCCGAATCGAATCGCTCCGCGACCGGCTCCGCAAGCGCCTCTTCGGCGCAACGTCTGTGTCGAATCAGCAGCACGCCGCCCGCGTATGATGGGGTCAACATGTCAGACACACAGCACATCGACGCCGAACCCGCCATCGCGCAGCGCGGCTACGCCCACCCCGAAACTCTCGTCACGACCGATTGGGTCGCGGCGCATCTCAATGATCCCGGCGTCCGGCTGATCGAATCTAATGAAGACCCGCTGCTCTATTCCGCCGGGCATGTCCCCGGCGCCGCGGAGGTGGACTGGACGCGCGACCTCAACAACCCCGTCGTCCGCGACTATCTCGACCGCGAACACTTCGCCGACCTCGCTTCGCGCCTCGGGATCACACCCGGCACGACCGTCGTTTTCTACGGCGACAAGAGCAATTGGTGGGCGTGCTACGCGCTGTGGGTCTTCAGGCTGTTCGGCCACACGAACGCGCGCATCATGGACGGCGGTCGGCTGAAATGGTCCAACGAACGCAGACCGCTCACTCGCGAACTCTCTGCATTTACAAGGACGAACTACCCCGCGCCCGAGCGCGACGACGCCGAGCACCGCGCTTTCCGCGACGATGTGCTCGCGCACGTCCGCGCCCGCGGCCCGCTCGTTGACGTGCGAAGCCCCGAGGAATATTCCGGCGAACGCCTGCACATGCCAGACTATCCGAACGAGGGCGCGCTCCGCGGCGGGCACATCCCGGGCGCCCGGAACATCCCCTGGGCGCGGGCCGTCAATCCTGAGACTGGCGAGTTCAAGAACGCCGCGGCGCTGAGAAAGTTATATGTCGACGAGCAGGACCTCGCGCCCGGCGACGACGTGATCGCGTACTGCCGGATCGGCGAACGCAGCAGCCACACCTGGTTCGCGCTGAAGTTCCTGCTCGGCTTCGAGAGCGTCCGCAACTACGACGGCTCGTGGACGGAGTGGGGCAATCTCGTCGGCGCGCCGATCGAGAAGTAAGCCCCGATGCCCACGATCCCCGAGCCATTGCAGGACCTGCTCGACGCGTTCTCGCTCATCGAAGATCGGCAGGAGCGAATCGCGCTTCTTATAGACTGGGCCGACCGGTTCGAGCCGGTCCCGGCATCGGTTGCATCTGAGCCGTACCCCGAAACGGCGCGCGTGCCGAACTGTGAATCCGAAGCGTTCTGCTTCGCGGCGCCCGCCGGCGGCGGGCTGCGGTTTCACTTCGCGGTGCAGAACCCGCAGGGGGTCTCGGCGATGGCGCTCGCCGCGATCATCGACCGCACAATGTCGGGGCAGCCGATTGATAAGGTTATCGCGGCGGAACCTGACGTTGTCTACGCGCTCTTCGGGCGCGAACTTTCGATGGGCAAAACCGCTGGGCTGATGGGGATGATCCAGATGGTTCGGCTCCTTGCCAGGCGCCACGCGACTGCGGGAGCGCAGCAGTGACCCGCGCGCGAGAGATCCGGAACACGCCCACGCACGGGCGAGACGCCCGTGCCACTATTACTGTTGATGATGTCATTGATGTTCGCGCGGAGTTTCCGATCCTCGCGCGGCCCGTGCACGGGCGGCGGCTTGTTTATCTCGACAACGCCGCCACGACGCAGAAGCCGGTCACAGTGCTAGACGCGATTCGACGGTTCTATGAACAAGACAACGCCGCGGTCCACCGCGCGGTTCACGCGCTCGGTGAACGCGCGACGCACGCCGTCGAGGGCGCGCGGCGAACCGTCGCGCGGTTTCTCGGCTCGGACGATCCCGACGAACTCGTCTTCGTGCGCGGCGTCACCGAAGCGATTAACCTTCTCGCGTTCTCGCTCGGCGCGACGCTCAATACCGGTGATGAGGTCGTCGTCCCGCTGTCCGAACACCATTCTAATTTTCTCCCGTGGCGCGAAGCGTGCCGACGCTCGGGCGCTATGTTTCGTGTCGCGCCGCTCACGGCGGACGGATCCATCGACCTCGCAGCGCTCGCTTCGCTTATCAATGACCGGACACGCGTCGTCGCGTTCGCGCACATTTCAAACGTGCTGGGAACGGTCGCGCCGGTGCAGCGGATCGTTGAGATGGCGCATCGTGTCGGCGCGATCACGGTCGTCGACGGCGCGCAATCCGCCTGCCACGCTTCGATTGACGTGAACGCGCTCGGTTGCGATTTCTACGCGATCAGCGGGCACAAGATGTACGCGCCGACGGGGATCGGCGCGCTGTGGGGAAGGCGTGATCGCTGGGCTGAGATGCAGCCCTGGCAGACCGGCGGGAGCATGGTCGAACGCGTGACGATTGACGACGTTCGCTGGGCGTCGGCGCCGGCACGGTTCGAGGCGGGATCGCCCAACGCCGCTGGCGCTGTCGGGCTTGCTGCGGCGGCGGACTGGATCGGCGCGATCGGTGTCGCGCGAATCACGGCGCACGAGTCCGCCCTCGCACGTCGCGCGGTAGAACTTCTCGAAGCGATCCCCGGCGTTCGCGCGCACGGGCCGCGCGAACATCGGGCGCCGGTTATTTCTTTCACCGCTGATGGCGTTCACCCGCACGATCTCGCGACGATCCTCGACGGCGAGGGCGTCGCGGTGCGAGCCGGGCATCACTGCGCTCAGCCGCTGGCGGAGTGGCTCGGGGTTCCGGCGACGACGCGCGCGTCGTTCGGTGTTTATAACAATATGGAAGACGCCGTGGCGCTCGCGGCTGCCGTGCGCCGGGCCGTGGAGATGCTGCGATGACAGGGTCGCCCGCGGATTTGTACAGCGATGCGATCCTCGACCACGCGCGTCACCCGCGGCGCCGGGGCCGGCTGGAAAGTTCGTGCGCGCACGCGGACGGGTTCAACCCGTTGTGCGGCGATCGCGTCGAAGTGTGGATCGACGCGGCGGACGGCGCCGTGCGCGAAACCCGTTTCGACAGCGTGGGGTGCGCGATATCCACGGCGTCGGCGTCGATGATGACCGACGCGATCGCCGGCCGTTCGATCGCCGATGCACGCGCGTCCGTCGAACGGTTCATCCGCGCCGCGACCGGGAAGGACCTGCCGGACGACCAGCCGCTGCCGGGCGATCTTGAAGCGCTCGCGTCCGTGCGTCGGCTCCCGATGCGTGTGAAGTGCGCGACGCTAGCGTGGCACGCCGCGGCGAGCGCGCTCGATGAAGCGGATCGCCGCGTCGTGCCGGCGCAGACCTCGGAGCCGAAGCCGTGATCAACCCCGACACAGATCTTCCGGACGGTTCGATCGAGGCGCGCATCACGGCGGCGATCCGCACCATCTTCGACCCGGAACTGCCCGTGAACATATATGATCTCGGCCTGATATATGAAATCAACGTAAACAAAGCGGGCGACGCGAAAGTCCTCATGACGCTGACAGCTCCGAACTGCCCGGTCGCGGGATCGCTCCCGGGTCAGGTCGAATCGAAGGTCCGTAGTGTGCCGGGCGTGCGGAGCGCAGCGGTGGAGTTGACGTGGGAGCCGAAGTGGACCGCGGACCGGCTCAGCGCCGCGGCGAAACTCGAACTCGAGTTCACCGGGCACACCGGTCCGATCGGCGGGCCGCGCTCGCCGATGACGGGGCTCACGCTCGGGCGACGAGAGGTCGACCGGCGGCACGGGCGCCGCGAAGATAGCCGTTAAAATTATTCGGAGCCGGGCCTTACCAATCCCGCTCCTGATTATCACGAATAAAACAACACCCGAAGTGCAAGTGGCGCACGGGCGAGACGCCCATGCCAGTGATCTTTATTAATAAAAAGCACGGGCGAGACACCCGTGCCACTGAGTTATATTTCGCACGGGCTTGCGGCTGCTCAGCGTCGACGGCGTGACGAAAATACGCCCGCGACCGCGACCAGCGCCATCGCACCGGGGCCGGGGATCACCGGCTCGACGACGAAGATGCTTGTGAACGACGCGGAGTCGCCCGCGGTGAGGCTGAACGTGAGCATTATTCCGATGCTGACGAGCGCAGGCGGGCCTGCCGCGGAGGGAATGAACGGCATATCCCCGAATGCTTCAGGCGTGAAAGAGTTGCTCCCGAAGGCGCCAGCGCTAATGGAGATCGGATCATCGAGGAGGGTGGCGGGCGATCCGATTACGAAGCCGTCGATCATGGCCTGGTAGATAGACATGCCGAGCGCGGAGGAAAGAACGCCGCCGCCCGCGTCGGCGGTCAGGCCGCCTTGGATCGAGCCGCCCATCACTGACTGGCCCGGAATCGTGGGGAAAATGGGCAGCGTTACGAAGAGCTGGAATGTCTGCGTCACCGCGGAGATGTTCGTCACAACGGTATTGGCGATGATGAACGGATCGGGATCGCCGATCACGTTGTAGTCGAGTACCCAGTTCGCGGTCGAGGCGCCGCCTTCGAACGCGAAGCTTCCATCGCCGCGGGACTGCCCCTCAGCGTCGGTCTGCCAGACCAGCGCGCCACCCGCCCAGAGTTCCATATTCAACAGCGGAGCGCTTATGCCGGCGTGCGCTGTCTGAGCCGATAGGCCGAAACCTGCGCAGATCGCGCCCAGCCCCAGTGCACCGAACATCGCGTTGCGTCGCATGACGTGTCTCTCCCTCTCGTTAGCGGAACCAATCTTCGGTAGATCGTGTAACCGACACCCGCCGCCTCCCCCGAGACATGCAGGCACAAGCAGCATACCGGATCCCGGCGTGCCGATGCAAGGTTCCGCCCTGAAAATTCGCCGATTTTCGCGAATCCCGGCGACTCGGCGCAACCTCAGCCTTCGCAGCGGGTTCCGCGCCGGGAGGTGACGCAAAGCCGGGTCGGCTGCCGCATCATCACAGAATCATCACGAAAATTGGAGCGAACAACTGGATAAAATGCACACCCGGCTGATCATGCGTTTTCGATAGCCCGGGCGATCCGTTCGACCTGCTCGGCCAGGTGTTCCTCGGCACGTCGGCGCGACTTTTTGAGCAGCCCAGGCAAGGCCACGGGTATCGGCAGGATCATCAGCGGGAGGTACCATGTCCAGGTCGGCCACCAGCCCCAGGCCGCGGGAATCAGCGAATCTACGAGGTGAACGCCCGGCCAGACAGAGACGACGACCGCGACGCCCAAGGCCGTCGGCATCCGCAGTTTCATCCGAGTGCGCAAGCGGATCTCGGCGCCGACCTCGGCAGGCTCGATTGTCCCGATCAGTTCCCGGTCGAACGGCTCGGCGAAGAGCGCTACCTTAAACCCCCCGCCCGGGATCGGCTCGCAGCCCGGCCGTCGCCCCCCCC
>CAZTEE010000074.1:0-8087 GCA_964611775.1 uncultured Phycisphaeraceae bacterium
GGACGGTCCGGACCTCGCCCCCGAACGCGATGAGCAGCGAGAGCATCCGCCGTTCGGGCGTCCGCGCGACAGCGTCGCGCAGCACGTCCGGCGAATAGACCGCGTCGTTGACCGCGAGGATCTTCATCCCCTGCCCGAGCCTCGCCGCGTCCGCCGCCGACCCGGGCACGACGCGCATGATCTCGCCCGTCGAGTCCGCGCTAAGCCCGATCGAGTGCGTGAGATTTCCCCCCGCGCCTCCGCTCTCCGTGTAGATCATCCGAAGCCCGAGCCGTTCGAGCATCGCGGCGCGATCCATATCGACGCCCGGCGTCTCGATGCGCGCGCGGATCAGCGCGTCCCAGTCATGCCCGTCGTAGACCGCGGCGAGAGAGTGCACCACGTCACGCCGGGTGTACGTCACCGGCGACCCCGGCGCCCCGGCGGGAACATCGAAGAACATGCGGCAGAAGTCGTCGAGCGACCGCTCGCCGTTGGTTCCCCGACGGATGATCGCGTCGGCTTCCATCCAGAAGAACGCGCCCTCGCCGTAGTAGGCCTGCCCCCGGCGTTTGTCGCCCCAGGACGCGCTCCCGCCGCGCACGTGCCGGAGCATCACCGCGGTGTCCTCGACGCTCTGCCAGGCCCGACCGTCGCGCATCGTGTTGTCCGCGACCCGCCCGGCGAGCGAAGCGCGGTAGCGTTCCGGCGTGAGCAGGCCGGCCCGGACCGAAAGCACGTCGTCATAATATGAGGTAAGGCCCTCGTAGAGCCACAGCAGCCGGGGGTCGCCGGTGGTGTGGTAGTCGCGCGAGAGCAGCCCCTCCGGTGCGCGGAGTTTCCCCGACCACGCGTGGATGTACTCGTGCGCGATCACGCCGATGTGGTCGCCCGACCGCTCGGCGTTGTTGAACCGCGACTCCCTCAGCGTGATGAACGTGGATTCGTTGTGCTCGACTCCCAGCCCGGGCGCCTCGTCAGACAAAAGCACGAGAAAGTGATACTCGTCACGCGGGAACAGGCCGAAGACGGCCTCGGCCTGGTCGATCATCCTCCCGAACTTCTCCAGCCGCTCGGCGCCGAGATCCGTCATCGCTACCGTCGGCGCAACCGCGTGTATGAAATGCGGCGCCCGGCTCCGCGTTTCCAACTCATAAGTTCTCATAGAGGCCCCGAAAATCACCGGCGAATCAACCAACTCCGACAACGGCGCCGCGAAATACTGCACCCTCCCCGCGCCGCTCCGCTGCGCTTCCAGCGGCGTCGCCGAACGCCACGCGCCGGGAAGACGCAACTCCGCCTCGATCATCCATTCGTCCTTGTCCACGCCGTCGGGATATAACAGGACAGTGTTCCAGTTGAGCGCGCCCAGGCCCGCGTAGCCGTAGGAATCGGTCGAACGCGAGATCACCGACGGCTGGTTCGTGATGTACGCGAATCTCACCGTCAGCACCCGCGCACCCTCGGCTACCGTCAACCGCAGCATCGTCGGCAGTTCCACGTCCCGGCGCCAGGACACGTCGCGCCCGCGGTCGTCGGTGATCTTCAGATCGACAACGTTCTGTATCGGCCCGGACGGGCTGTGGTTGCCCGGCGTCCAGAGCACGTAGTGCAGCGCCGTCTCGCCCGGCTCGACGGGGATGTCCTGCTGCACGGTGATCAGCCGCCGTTCTATGTCGCGCGCATCGACACGCAGCGTTGAACGCTGCTGCGCCATCGTCGCTGCGCACACAACAAACATCGCCGCGATCACGGCGAGACGACTAACAAGCAGGTTCCAACGCATGAGCCGGGCCTCCGTCGCGCGCCGACCATCCGGCGCGAACGCGGCGATTCTAAAGACCACGGCGAGATGACGCGAACAAAACACGACCGCGCCCCTGGCGTCTGTTCGACGTGCGGGAACGCGGTCGCGGATGGGTGGCTGGGAAATGTTCGGTGTAATGGGGCGCCGGCGTGTCTGACGCCGGCGCCCCGGAGGAGATCGTCACTCAGATTCGCACGCGCTCGCCGCTCGGTTATTGGGAAATCGGGCGCCGAGTGTTTCAGTCGAACCGGCCCGCGTCAGGAGCGCGGCATCAGCCGTTCGAGCATCCGCTCGATGCGCTCGAGACGCTCTTCGAGCCGTTGGATCCGGGCGTCCGCGTCGCCGGCGGGCGCCGCCGGGGGCGTCGGTGCGTGGGCCTGCTCACGCTCGCGAGCGCGGAAACGCTCGCGGACGAGATTCTCACGCTCGCGGATCGTTTGCTCGGCCCGGCGACGCTCGACCTCTGCGCGCTCCTGAAGCCCCCGCTGCTGCTGGGCGAGTCGCTCGCGCATCGCTTCGAGTCGCTCGCGGACGGCCTCGGGCATGGCGTCTTCGCCGGGCTGGCCGGGCTGCATGAAACCGCGCATCGGGCCTTGCCAGGGGCCGCCTCCGCCGGCGTCGGCGCCGAGGCGCAGGCCTTCGATCGCTTTCAAGATCTTCGCGCGGTCTTCATTGTCCAGGCCGCTGCTGTTGAGCGCCTCGGCGAGCGCTTTGCGAACGGATTCCATGATCGAGTCTGTGTCGAAGTCGAAATCAAAGTTGAACTTGAAACCTTCGAGTTGTTTCTGAAGTTCCTTCGCGTGCTTCTGCCATTGGAAGCCGTCGCCGTCGCCGTCACCGCTGCGGAACCGGAACGCGCCCGCGGCGCCGGCCGGTCCTTCGGCGCCGCCCGCGCCTTCACGGAAGAACCGCAGCATCCGGGGCCCGTCGCCGTCGGCGGTGATCCATTTGCGCACGGATTCGGGCAGGAACTCGAGCGATGCGATGTCGTCGCCGTCGAAGACGTGTGTCTCGCCGTTCTCTTCGATGACAACTTTGACCGATCGTTTGCCGTCTTTGACTACGCCCTGGGCGCGCGCCGCGCCGCCTGTGGTCCATTCGACCTTTATGCCGCCGGGTCCGGCGATGACGACGCGGGCTTCGCCTTTCATTTTGGCTTTAGGATCGCCCCCGCCGTGCGCGCCCGCGTCTGGGCCGCGACCGATTATGGCGAGACGCCGGCCCGGCTCGTCGGACGCCGCCACGCTGTCTGCGACGAGATTTTCCACGGTCTTGCCGTAGGGCCGGATGAGGGCGACGCGGCTCTCGGCCTTCGAGTCCGCTCCGGCGCCGATGCGGAAGACGCGTTTTTCGATCTTCTGTTCGCCCTCGGCGCCGGCTTCGGGCGCGAGGACAACTACGCGGGCCTCGGACTTCTGCTCCTGCGCGTTGAGCGCGTGCCCGGCTGACAACGCGAGCAATGCGACTGCGGTGAATCGGTACATGGTTCGGTCTCCGTGTGGTTGCGGGCCGGGCGACACGCCCGGTCCCTCTGTTCCCGCCGGCCACCCGCTCGGCGATGGTTCTGTGTCACGAGCACACACCTCGACGCGCAACGATCAATCGCCCGGCGGGTTCTGCGAAGTTTCCTGCTCAGCGGGCGCCAGCTTAACGAGGAGCAGCTCGATCAGACGTTCGAGCCGGGCGAGCCGTTCCTCGATTATTTCTATCCGTCGCGACTCGGGCGCGTTCGAGGCCCGGGCGGGCCAGCCGCCCCCGCCGCGCGCTCCCCCGGGCGCGAAGATCGCCACGTCCCCGCCGTTCTCGCGGAGGATGCTGACTTCGGGCATATCGGGTATATCGAAATCAAACTTCATTTCGATGGTTTTGATGGCTTCGGCGGCGGCGCGGGCGGCGCGTTCGAAGTCTTCGAAGTTTGTGCGGTTCATCGCTTGCTCGCGCGCCAGCCGTTCGACCTGCACCGCGAGGCGCTCCGAGAGCGCCTGCTGACGAACTACTTCGGCGGCGTGCGTGCGGACGCGACGCTCGACCTCTTGTCTCGCCGCGCCTTCGGGAGCGGTCGAAAAAGTAAATGTTCGCGCGGCGGGTTCAACCACGGGGAGAATTTCGAGGGATCCAAGGTTGCCGTCGCGCATGAGACCGAGGCGGAGCGGCTTATCACCGGCCGCGGCGATGGCTTCGCGCAGGCGGTCGAGAGTGGCGGGTGGGTTCCCCTCGATGGTTGTGATCAGATCGCCCGGGAGCACGCCGGCACGCTGTGCGGGCAGGCCCGGGGTCACGGACTCGATCACCAGGGCCGGGGCTTGCAGCCCGAGTTCATCGAGCATGCCCGCCGGCGCGGGGTTCGTCGTGACGCCGATTATGCGTCGGCTTGACGGCTCGAGCGAGCGGACGATGCTGTCGATCTCGATCTTTCCGACGATCGGGGCGATCATCGAGAGGTTCAGCGTCGCGATCGGCAGGCCGTCGGCGCCGAGGACGGTCAGCGTCCCGTCTTCGATGCGTACGCGGGCGTCGGCCCCCTCCACGCCGGCGATGGTGACGCGCGGCTCGCCGGACTCCAGCCGGATCACAACCAGGCCGTCGGACGTGCGGAACACGGCGATCGGCGCGGCGATCCGGGCGGGCGCGGCGCCGGCACGAGCCTCGGCCCGCGGCCGGCTGTCCTGCACCGTCTGCGCCGGCTGCAGACCGGTCTGCGCGAGCGCCGGTCCCGACATCAGCAGCAGCGTCGCGGCGAACATCGCCGGGCGTGTGCGCGTGCGTGAGAGATGTGTGATCTGATCGAGCATGGGTCGGTTCTCTTATTTAGAGTGAGTTACATGTCCGATCCGTTGGACACGGGCATGACGGGGACAGCGGGGACAGCGGGGATAACGCGGATCTCGCCGGCTTCGTCGGTTGCGACGCGGTAGGCGCCGAGGACGCGGGCACGTTCGATCACGCGGCGCATGATGGTGATCTCGATCGCGTCGCCGGCGTCTGTCGGGCGGGCCTCGATCATGACTGTCGGGAGTTCGGCGAGGACGCGGCCTTCCTCGATCCCGCGTGTGAGGTATTGATCGAAAGCCTCATCGGGCGACATGTTCGCGAACCTAAGCCCCGCGGACTGTCCGCCGGGGGTGTGGGCGGCGGGCAGCACGCCTTGTAAGGTTCCCCACGCGAGCGCGACCAACGCGGCGACGGCCCAGCCTCCCCAGGCGCGCCAGCGCGCATGGAAGCGGTGCGTCGCCTCGATTGTGACGCGCGGCAGATCGACGCGGTCGGCGGCGAGGAGCGCCTCGTCGACAACCGCTGACAACGCGGCGTGCTCGCGCTCGGCGACCGCCAGCCGACGCCAAGCGCCGGGGTCGCCCGCGGCGAGCAGTTCGAATTCAGACCAGTCGGCGTCCGACGCCTCGCGGTCGACGATGCGGCAGATCAGGATGTCCTCGTGGTCAACAGTCATCGCGTCGCTCCGATCGGGTCAGGGAATGAACGCAGAGGATCACAGAGGAAAACGGAGTGAGACAGAGGGGATACGGGGTCGGCGCCGGCGGCACGGGCGTCTCGCCCGTGAGCTTGCGCGGCTATCAGTCTTGTCCCGCGTTCAACCGGGACAACCGGAAAATCCAATATTAACTTCATTCCGCCCCTCCCGCGCGGGTCACGCGCAGATTCGCCGCGTCTTTCTCGAAATCAACTTCCTCGCGGAGCATCTTCCGCGCCCTCGTTATGCGCGTCTCGACGGTCGTTACGGGCAGGCCCAGGGCCTCGGCGATCTGCCGATGGCTCATCCCGCGGACGGAGCGCAGGAGCAGCGGCTCGCGGTAATCGGGGTGCAGCCGATGGGCGAGTTCGAGCAGCAGCCGACCTTCCGCCGCGTTGTCGGCGCCGACCTCGGCGGGGATGTCATCGATACGTGTCCCGCTGCGGTCCGGGCGCACCAGCCGGAGCCGGGTCGACTTGCGCCGGCCCGCGGTCCGGGCGGCGTTAACGGCGATCCGCCGGAGCCAGGGGCGGAACAGGGCCGGGTCGCGCAGGTCCGAGATTGTTCGCACGATCGTCAACGCGATGTCCTGCAATAGATCCTCGAGGTCGGCGTCGCGGGGCATGTGCGCCAGAACGACGGCGCCGGCCCATCGGCGGTGGGCGCGCCACAGCCGATCCAGCGCCTCGGCGTCGCCCGTGATGGCAGCCGCGGCGTCGCGGCGTGTGGCGTCCCCGTCCATGCGTGTTCTCATACCACCCAGACGCGCGACCAACGCGGACCCGGCATGATCTAGTTGATTCCGCGTGACCCGCCGACGCCGTATCCTCACCGGTCGGCCCGGGAAGCCGACCGGCATCCCCGGACCCGCCATCGGCATGAACAGACGCGACGCCAACGTGATGACCTTCGGCGACCACCTGGAGGAACTACGCCGACGGCTGGTGTGGTCGCTGCTCGGGCCGATCCCGGTGCTGATCGTCGCGCTGATCTACGGCGGGCCGTTGCTCGCGTTCGTGATACGCCCGCTCGAGCGGCAACTCGCCGCCGCGGGCCAGCCGATCCGCATGCTCGCGACAAGCCCGGTCGAGCCGTTCGCGGCGTATCTGAAGGTTTCGGCGGCGGCGGCGATCCTCGTCGCGGCGCCTTGGATCTTCTACCAGGCGTGGCTGTTCGTCGCGCCGGGGCTGTACCGGCACGAACGGCGGTTCGTCTATTTCCTCATGCCCGCGTCGGCGGCGCTGACCGCCGCGGCGATGGTGTTTCTTTATAAACTGATGTTGCCCGTGATGCTGCGGTTCTTCATCGTCTTCGGGTCGTTCATCGTCCAGCCGAACCCGGGGGTCGCGGCTCTACCCGAGGGGCTGACGCTCCCGAGCATCCCGGTGCTCGCGGCGGACCCGCCCGCGCCCGCGCCGGGCGAGATGTGGGTGAACGAGCGGATGGGCGAGTTGCGGATCGCCACAGGCGCCGCGGGGGGGATCGCGGTGCTCGGCGCGCCGCTCGCCGCGGGGGGGACCATCGCGCAGCAGTACCGTGTCGGCGAGTACGTCGGGCTTGTATTTAATCTTGCGGTTGTGTTTGCGCTCGCGTTCCAGTTGCCGATCGTGATGCTGCTGGCGGGGTGGACGGGGCTGCTCGAGCCGGGCGACCTGAAGCCGTACCGCAAGCACGCGCTCTTTGTGTGCGCGATCGCGGGCGCGTTCTTCACGCCGGCGGACCCGGGTTCGATGGTGCTGCTGATGTTCCCGCTGTACGCGCTCTTTGAGTTTGGTCTTGTGCTGATGCGCGTGCTGCCGGCGTCGCGTGTCGCGGGCCCGCGCGAGACCGGCGCCGAGGACGCATGACGACCGGCGCGACCGATCTCGATGTCCGCATGATGGGGCGGGCGCTGGAACTCGCCCGCGAGGCGATGGCGCTCGACGAAACCCCTGTAGGCGCAGTGGTTTTTGAGTCGGCGACGGGGCGCGTGCTCGCCGAGGCATTCAATCGGCGCGAGATCGACACGGACCCGACGGCACACGCCGAGATCCTCGCGCTGCGCGAGGCGGCCCGCGCGATCGGGGACTGGCGGCTCAACGGCTGCACGCTGGTGGTGACGCTCGAGCCGTGCGCCATGTGCGCGGGGGCGATCGTCAACGCGCGCGTCGGTCGGCTGGTGTTCGGCGCGCTCGACCCGAAAGCCGGCGCGACCAACTCGCTCTATTCGATCTGCACCGACGCCAGGCTCAACCACCGCGTCGAGCCGATCGGGGGTGTGCTCGCGGCGGATTCGGCGGGACTGCTGCGCGAGTTCTTCCGCGGCAAGCGCGGGCGCGGTTCATAAGATTATGCGGCTGAATCGGCTCACCCGCCGAGCGCGGGGACGATCCACTCGACGAGCGCGTGCGCGCCGAGCGCGAGCAGGACCATCGCCGCGACGATCTGCGCGGTCATCACGAGGACGTTGACGCCGTATCGGTCCATGGTGCGGACGCGGACGGCTTTGTATACGACCGCGACGCCGAGCGCAAGGGGCACGAGCGTGAGGAACCAGAGCGCGTCGGGTATGGGGGCGGGGTCGAGGAACGGCCTCCAGCCTCGGGGGGCGGGTGTTCCCGCCAGGGTGACGGGTGCAAGTAAAAATAATACAATGTTCACGCCGACGCTCCCGCCGGCTGCGGCACGGCATCGCCGGTGCGGCGGCCGGCGCCGGGGTCATCGCGGAGCCGGCGCGGCCGATGCCAGAGACAGTCGAGGACGCAGATGATGTTGAGCATGCCGGCGATGGCGGCGAAGAGCGCCCCGGCCTCGTTGGGATGGCCGATGGACTTTCGGTAGGAGGGGTTCTCG
>CAZTEE010000075.1:0-8057 GCA_964611775.1 uncultured Phycisphaeraceae bacterium
CCGCCGACTTCTGTTCGCGGCGGGCGTCTCTCGGCGGCTTCGCCTTTTTTATTGGTAATTCGTCGAACGTCCGGGAACCAATCCGCACAGGCCGAACCCGCGGTCGCGGATTTCGCGCTTCGCCCTCGCGTCCCGCTCGGCGTCTGGCACTCTTTGTCGCAAAGCAACGGCGCGTCGGCGGCTCCGACACGTCGGCACGCGAATCAAAGAAAGGGGCGGATTCCCATGCGACACATCCACGCGATCGCGGCGGCGGCGGGGCTAGGGCTTTCAGCGGCGGCGGCCTTCGCCGGGCCCGTGCAACTCGAGCACACTATCCGCCAGGGCACTCAGAGCGGGTTCGGCTTCTCGGTCCTGCACGCCCCGAACAACGCCGAGGGCGCCGGCGCGGTGCTGTTCCGATATTTCGGCACGATGAGAACCGTCTACGACGACGCCGCGAACACGCTGACGTTCACCAAGTTCGACGCCGAACTTTATAATGAAACCAATCTCAATCCGAACAACGTCGGCGCCAAGGCGGGGACGATCTCGCTCGTCGCCGGCTCGCTCGACATCGACCCCGTGACCAACATCCTCGGCGGGAGCCTGACGCTCCACATCGCGATGGACAACGGCTCCGCGGGCGACGCGACCTTCCTCTTCAAGCCGATCGCCTACAACGCCGTCGCCAACCGCTGGAAGCCGAGCGACTTCTCGTTCGGGCTTTGGGGCGCGACCGCGGACGTTTTCGGTGAAGGGCCCGAGTCTCAGATCGGGAACACCGGCCTGTTCGGCATGGGCATCGACCTCGCGGGCACAGGTGGGACGCCGATCGTACCCCTGCCGGCGGGCGCGGCGATGGGCTTCGCGGGGCTTGCGGGGGTCTTCGGGGTTCGCCGCCGGCGGTGAACCTCAGAGCATATTGCGTGATGCAGTTTGCGCGCTCAGCCAGAATCGGCCGGAGCGTGCCACCGAGTTCGGTCCTCCGAACTCGGTGCTTCCGTGTATTGACACAAACTGCGCCGCTAACATCGACATCGGTCGCTTCGGACCGAAGTCGGTGGCACGACCGGCGCGGGATATATTCACGCAAAATTATCTAGCACCGACTTCGGCCCCGAGCCGCCGAAGTCGGTGGCACGGTCGCTGATCAACTTAAATACACAAGGGACTCTAGCCGGCGATCGACGCGATCGGCTCCGAGTAGAAATCTTCGAGCACGGCGCGCCAGTCTTCGATCGAGGAAACCGCGATGAAGCGTCGGCGGACGGCCTCCGCGTCCGGGTGGCGCTGCGCGAAGCGCACGCCGAACTTGCGCATCAGGTGCGACGCCCGGCGTTCGCCGTTGACCGCGACGCTCAGCGCGTAGTGCTCTTCGAGGACGCCGCGCTGCTCGGCGAGGGTCGGCTCGGCGGGCGGGCCGCCCGCGATCATCGCCCGCGCCTGCTGGAATACCCACGGATCGCCGATGCACCCGCGCGCGACGGACACCGCGTGCACGCCGGTGTACGCGATCATGCGGAAGATGTCATCGACGCCCCACACGTCGCCAGAGCCGAAGATCACGCGATCCGGGCGTGCGCGGACGAGATCGCGGAGGAAGTCCCACCGGCTCGGGCCGACGTACTTCTGCTCGACGGTCCGGCCGTGGACGGTCGCCCAGGCGCAGCCGAGGTCGTAGGCGGCGTCGAAGATTTTGTAGAAGTTATATTCCGCCTCGCGCGAGTCGTCGCTGCCCCGGCGGAGTTTGACCGTGACCGGGATGTTCGCGGGCACAGCGTCGCGGACGGCGCGGAGGATGTCGATCGCGCCGTCGGGGTCGCGGAGCCAGTGCCCGCCCCGCGCCTTGGCTTTGATTTTTTTGACGGGGCATGCGAGGTTGACGTCGATCGCGGCGAAGGAGCCGTCGGCGCCGGCGTTGCGTTCGATCATCTTGCGGGCGGCGGCGGCCATCTCGGCGGGGTCCGACCCCATGATCTGGCCGGCGAGCGGGTGATCGTCGGCGCCGCCGGGCACGTTGTCGTGGAGTTCGCCGAGGTCCGCCTTGGCGAACCCCCGGCCGCCCGCGAGCAGCGTGCGGTCGAGCAGGGCTTCCGTGACGCAGTACGCGCACCCGAGACGACGAGCGACGAGGCGCATCGCGGCGTCGGAATACCCGGCCAGCCCGGCCTGGAAAAACGGAGCGTCGAAGCCGGGGACAAGCGCGGGGATGCGCGGGTCTATGGTCAGACCGCGCGCGACCCCCGCCGGGTCGATCCCCGACGATCCTGGCGCGATCGCCGGCGCCGGCGGCGTGGCGTTGTTGCTCGAACAGCCCATCGGCGCGAGTATAGACGCATGAACACCAGACTCATCCTCGCGGCGGCCTTGCTCTTGCTCGGGACAATTCTCACATCCTGCGGCGTGGGGGCGCGCACGCCCGGCGAGGTCTATCCGGCGATGAAAGATCGTCGCGGCGCCCTCGATATTCAGGTGCAACTGGACAAGCGTCGGCTTCGCTTCATCAACACCACCCCGCGCGTTCTGGAAGTCGGGCACATCTGGCTTAACGGGTGGTACAGCGCACCCGTCGATGAAGTGCCCGTCGGCGCCGCGGTAGAGATCCCGCTGGCCTCTTTCCGCGACGAGCACGGCGAGCGCATCCGAGGCGGCGGGTTCTTCGCATCCGTAGCGCCCGAACGCATCACACTCACAGAATATGAATCAAGCGAAGGTATTTTCGGGCTGATAGTCGTAGGCCCATAAAACCGGGCGCCCGCCGCTCTGTTGGTGCGCGCACAGGGACGGAATCGGCTTCAAAACAAAAAAGACCCACCATACCGGGGGAAGTATGGTGGGCAGGAGGGAAGAAACACGTCGCTATTAGTGTACCGGCTCCGGACAACCTGGGCAATACCCACTATCCGAGAATTATTCGGCCCGCCCGCACAGCCGTCACTGCCCCCACAGACCGCCCAATTAGGGGTGTTTGACCTGTTTTTTAACTGACCGGGGTCTGGGTGTGAATACTGATCCGGGTTGTGGGCGTGAAGGCGGGTCGTTTCGGGTCCGATGTACACCGTGCTCTACGGGCTGGCCGTCGGTTCGGCTGTTCGGTGCGGGAGGTACAGGCGTGCGCATCCTTGTCGTCGATGATTCCGCGTTCATGAGGCGATCGCTGACGCGCCTGATCGAGAGCGATCCGGACCTCAAGGTCGTCGACACCGCCCGTGACGGCGAGGACGCGATCGAGAAGACCAAGCGTCTCAAGCCCGACCTGATCACCCTCGACATCGAGATGCCGAAGATGAATGGGCTCGACGCCCTGCGGCAGATCATGGCCGAGTGCCCGACGACCGTCCTGATGGTTTCGAGCCTGACGACCAAGGGGAGCCGCGAGGCCCTCAAGGCGCTCCGGCTCGGCGCGGCGGACTTTGTCGCCAAGGACGCGAGTTTCGTAAGTCTTAATGTTGATTCTCTCAAAGACGAACTGATCGCGAAGATCAAAGCGATCGGGCCGATGAAAAAGTCGGCGGGCGCATCAGTTAAGCCGACGGCGGGGATGCCGGTGTCCGTGGCTCCCCAGGCTGCGCGGACGAAGGAGCCGCCGGTCTTCCGCGCGGACCAGTTCGATCTGATCGTTATCGGTTCATCGACGGGCGGCCCGCCGGTGGTCGAGACCATCGCCGCGGCTCTGGCGCCCGACCTCGCGTGCCCGCTCGTCCTCGCGCAGCACATGCCCGGCGTATTCACCAAGAGCCTCGCCGAGCGCCTAAACGCCAAGTGCGCCGTTAGCGTCTATGAAGCGGAGGACGGCATGCCGCTCTACCCGGGGACGATGTACATCTGCCCGGGCGGGCGCCAGACCCGGGTCCGCGCGTCGATCGCGGGCGGGCTTTCGCTGCGTGTCGACGACGACCCCGCCGACGCTCTTTATAAGCCGAGCGTCAACGTGCTGTTCGAGTCCGCGGCCAAGGCCCGCAAGGGTCGCACACTCGCGGTGGTCCTCACCGGGATGGGGGACGACGGCGCGCTCGGCGCGACGCAGATCCATCAGGGCGGCGGGGTCGTGCTCACGCAATCCGCCGAGACGTGCGTGGTCTACGGCATGCCCAAAGCCGCCGACGACGCCGGCATATCCGCCGCGAGCCTCTCCCCGGCCCAGATCTGCCAGGCGCTCGGCGCCATCCGCACGACCGGCGGCGCGCTCGGCGGCCCGGCCCGCAAAGCGGGCTGACGATCGCGCCCGTTACCCGATCCCAAGTCAACTCAGAGCCGGAACACGCCGATGCAAACCAAGATCCCGGCTCGGGCCACGAACGCCGGGGGCGCGACGTGCGCCCATCCGCCGGATCAACGCAGGAGCACCGCCATGACAAGACCGGTTGACAAGAAAGAGATGAACAAAGCCGCGCTCGGCGTGGCGGACTCGGACAAACTCCAACTCGTAACCTTCGAGGTCGGCGAGGAAGAGTACGCGGTCGACATCCTCTCCGTGCAGGAGATCAACCGCATGATGGAACTCACGCGCATCCCGCAAAGCCCGCCCGAGGTCGAGGGCGTCATCAACCTCCGCGGCCGGATCATCCCCGTGATCGATCTCCGCAAGCGCTTCGGGCTTACCGCGTCGGACCGCGACGAGAACAGCCGGATCGTGGTGGTCGAGGTGCAGGAGCGCACCATCGGATTCATCGTCGATCGCGTGCACGAGGTGCTCCGTATCGACCGCGGGATCGTAGAGCCGGCGCCGAGCATGGTCGGCTCGATCGACTCCGAGTACATCGCGGGCGTCGGGAAACTCGACGACCGGCTTCTCATCCTGCTGGATCTGACGAAACTCTTCGGCGCCGATTCGCTCGCGCGCATCGACCGCGTCGCCGCCGTCGCCGCCTGAACATCGCCGTAACCGGGACCACTCGCACACGGGCCGAGCGCGGCCCGCAGGGGCCGACCCGTATGTCCACCGCCTCCACAACTACGCCCGCGATGACCGACGCGCAGTTCAAGAAACTCCGCGACATCATCTACAACCGCAGCGGGATCGACTTCCAGCTCGGCAAGAAGTATCTCCTCGAATCCCGCCTCGGGCGCCGGCTTCAGGAACTCGAAATCGAGGACTTCGACCAGTACGCGTCGTTTCTCACGATCGGCCCCTACCGCGACGACGAGTTCCAGGAGATGTTCAACCGCATCACCATCAACGAGACTTCCTTCTTCCGCAACGAGCCGCAACTCGCCGTCTTCGAGAACCAGGCTCTCCCGAAACTGCTCGAAGCAAGATCATCCTCGAAGCGGATCCGCATCTGGTCCGCGGCGTGCTCCTCGGGGGAAGAGCCGTTCACCCTCGCCATGATCCTCCACCGCACGCTCGGCGTGCGCCTGATGGACTGGCGCATCGAGATCCTCGGGACGGATATCTCCGGCAAGGCGCTCGAAGTCGCCAACAGCGGCGTCTACTCGTCATACGCCGTCCGCTCGACGCCGAAACTCATGCTCGACCGATATTTCAAGGAAAAAAGCGGGCATTTCGAACTCTCCCCGGACATCCGCTCGATGGTCTCGTTCGAGTCGATGAACCTCAAGGACCGCATGGCGGCCAAGCGCCACGGCGCCTGGGACGTGATCTTCTGCCGCAACGTTCTTATCTACTTCGACGACACGATGAAGACGCAGGTGGTGAAGATGTTCCACGAGCAACTCTCCGACGACGGGTGGCTCTTCATCGGGCATTCGGAATCCATCCGCGAACTCGGCGTGCCGTTCGAGCCGGTGCAGATCCCCGAGGGGTTCTGCCATCAGAAGGTCGGCAGCGGGAACAAGACGGGGCTGAAAATCAGCGCGTGAGCGCGGGCAGGAGGGGTGCGGCGTGTCAGGCTTCGACCCGGAAATTCTCAACGACTTCCTTACGGAGTCCGGCGAACTGCTCGAGGAACTCGACGCGGACCTCGTTGAATTAGAATCCACGCCGGACGATCCGGACCTGCTGAACAAGGTGTTCCGCGCGCTGCACACGATCAAGGGGAGCGCGTCGTTCCTGGCGCTCGGCCCGATCGTGCGGATCGCGCACGCCGCCGAGGACGCGCTCAACGCTGCCCGTCGCGGCGAGGTCGTCATCGACCGCGAGATAATGGACCTGCTGCTCGAAGCGGTTGACCTTCTCAAGACGCAGTTCGTGCAACTCGGCGCGGGGACGGGATTGACCGAGCCGGGCGAGCCGCTGGTCGCGCAACTCATTGCGATTGGAGAAGGCGGCGCGCCCGCGCCCGCCGCGGCGCCGGCGTCGAGCGCCACGGCCGGGGACAGCAAGGTTTGCGCGGAAATCCCCGGCGAAAACGCCGGAGATAATAATTCTCCGGGCGTCGGGTCCAAGCCGCTCGTTCTGCCGGAGAACAAGTCCGGGCTGCTCGAGTTCATGATCGCCGACCTCGACGAATCTCTCGACGATGTAGAGATCAGACTCACACGCCTTTCGAACGGAGCCGAGACCGCCGCCGACGACGCGCTGCACGTCGCCGAGGTCTGCGACGCGCTCTCGCGCAGCGCCGAGTTCTTCGAGCACGAGCCGATGCGGGCGCTCATCGGCGTACTCGGCGCCGGCGCCGAACGCGTCCCGTCGCTCGGCGACGATGCGCGCGGGCAGATCATCCCGCGCATGGCGGGCGTGCTCGAACTGCTGCGAAACCAGGCCGCCGCGCTGCACGAGAGCCGGATCGTCTGGTTCAACGTCGAAACATTGTGCGGTCGCTTCGCGGATTTGCTCGTCGGCAACGCGCTCGAACCGAACGCGATGATCCCGGTCGGTTCTGACGCCGCTGCGACGCTCGCGATCGACGGCGTGTCGCTCGGCGGATCCGCCGAGCAGCCGACCGGAGCCGTTAAGCCCGCTTCTGATGACAGCGCCGAGCCGGCGAAATCGTCGTCGTCGCGCGCCGCGCCGGACGTCGAATCGGAATCCGACAGCGGCGGTGAGTCGCCGCAGGCCCGGGCCGCGAAGATCGAGCAGACGATCCGCGTAGAAGTAGGCCGGCTCGAAGAACTGCTGAACCTCGTCGGCGAACTCGTGCTCCAGAAGAACCGCATCGGTGCGCTCGCCCGCCAGACGTCCGACCACGACGTGATCACTCAGGAGGCGCGCGAGGCGTTCGCGCAGTCCACCGGCGACCTCGACCGCGTCACCGGCGATATACAGCTCGCGGTGATGCGCACGCGCATGCAGCCGCTGGACAAACTCTTCGGCAAGTACCCCCGGCTGATCCGCGACCTCGCCGGCAAGACCGGAAAGAAGATCTCGCTGGTGATCGACGGCGGCGAGACCGAAGTTGATAAATCGGTTATCGAAGAACTCGGCGACCCGCTCGTCCACCTCCTGCGCAACAGCGCCGACCACGGGCTCGAGCCGCCGGACGAGCGCACCGCCGCGGGCAAAGGCGACACCGGGACGATCCGCCTGGTCGCGTCGCAGGCCGGCGACCACGTCCTCGTTCAGATCATCGACGACGGGCGCGGGCTTAGCCGCGAGAAACTTGTCGCAAAGGCGATCGAGAAGGGAATGACCACGCCCGCCGAGGCGGAGAACCTCTCGGACCGCGAGGTGTTCCGCTTCATCTTCGGCGCGGGGTTCTCGACGGCGGCGCAGGTCTCCGACCTCTCCGGGCGCGGCGTCGGGATGGACGTCGTCCGCACCAACATCGAAAAACTCAAAGGCTCCGTCGATGTCGATTCGACCTTCGGCAAAGGGACGACCATCCAGATCCGCATCCCGCTCACCGTCGCGATCATGCCCGCGATGATGGTCGGCGTGGGGCGTGAGTTGTACGCGATCCCGCTCTCGAACATCGTCGAGATCGTCCGCCCCGACGACGCGCAGCTCTCGAGCGTGAACAACCGCCGCGTAATGCGTCTGCGGGACACGGTCCTGCCGCTGGTCTCGATGACCGAGTTGTTCGACACGCCCGAGCACATGCGCGAGGAGTCAACATTCGCGGTGGTAATCGAACTGAACGAGCAGCGGGCCGGGCTGATGGTCTCGCGGCTGATCGGTCAGCAGGAAGTGGTGATCAAGCCGCTCGACGGCGGGTACGCGGGGTCCGCGCCGA
>CAZTEE010000076.1:0-3716 GCA_964611775.1 uncultured Phycisphaeraceae bacterium
CGAACGCACAGGTGTAGATCTCGTGCTCCCGGACGCCATCACCGCTGACGACGCGGACGCGATGATCCTGTGCGACGCGGGATTGGTTCAGCAGGCGCTGACGAACATCATCCGCAACGCGATCGAAGCCGTCGACGGCGCCGAGCGGCGCGACAAAAGCGGCCGAGTCAGTGTGTCTGTGCAACGTGCGACTCAGCGAGACGAAACCGGCGCTGCGTACGACATGATTTCTCTGCGCGTGCGAGACACCGGGCCCGGCGTCACGCCGGAGGTAATGCAGCGCATGTTCAACCCTTTCTTTACTACGCGCGACGCCGGCGCCGGGCTCGGTCTTGCGATCGTGCACCGCATCGCCGACGCGCACGGGGGGCGCGTGAGCGTGCGAAACCACGAGTCCGGCGGCGCCGAGTTCGAACTACTCATCCCCGCCGCCGATCAATCAACCCAGACCAAACACCAGGCCGACCGAACAGCCGATCACCGCATGGAGGCAGCCCGATGAGCACCGTCCTGATAGTCGATGACAAGGAAATGCTGCGAGACAGCGTAGGGGTGACGCTCCAGCGCGCCGGATTCGGCGTAGTCTCCGCGCCCGGCGGCGAGCAGGCGATCGCCCTCATCGCGAGAAAAAAGCCCGACGCCGTCGTCACCGATCTTAAGATGCCGAAGATGACCGGCGTCGAACTCCTCGAACGGATCCGCGAGTTCGACGCGGACCTGCCGGTGATCCTGATGACCGCGTACGGGACGATCGACACCGCCGTCAAGGCGATGCGGCTCGGCGCCTACACATATCTTACAAAGCCGTTCGATGGCGACGAACTCATCGTCAGTGTCAAGCGCGCGATCGAGCACGGCCGGCTCAAACGCGAGAACGAGGTCCTCCGGCGATCGATCGAACCGACCGGCGCCGCGTGCGCGGGCGTCGATCTCCCCGCGGGCGCCGGGCTTGATCGGCTCGTCGGAGATTCCCCGGCGATGCGGCGGCTCAAGGGCGAGATCGCCGCGATCGCGGGTTCGCAGGGGACGGCGCTGATCCTCGGTGAATCCGGCGTCGGCAAGGAGGTCGTCGCGCGGGCGATACATGAACTAAGCCCGCGGGTCGCCGAGCCGTTCCTCGCGGTCAACTGTGCCGCGCTGTCCGAGACGCTGCTCGAGTCGGAACTGTTCGGCCATGAGAAAGGCGCGTACACCGGCGCCGATCAGTTGCGCAAGGGCCGGTTCGAACTCGCCGACCGCGGGACGCTGCTGCTCGACGAGATCAGCGAGGTCAGCCCCAAGATCCAGGCGAAACTGCTCCGCGCGTTGCAGGAACGTTCGTTCGAGCGTGTCGGCTCGAGCCTGACGATCGGCGTGGATGTGCGCGTCATAGCTACGAGCAACCGCACGCTCGAAGAGGAGGTCGCGCGGGGCGAGTTCAGGCAGGACCTGTTCTTCCGGCTCAACGTGCTGCCCGTGCGTATCCCGCCGTTGCGTGATCGGCGCGAGGATGTCGCGGCGCTGGCCGAGCATTTCACAGGGAGCGTCTGTGTGCGCGAGGGTCGGCGTGAGAAACGGCTCAGCGCGTCGGCGGTCGAACTTATGCGAGGCTACACTTGGCCGGGGAACGTGCGCGAACTCCAGAACATCTGCGAGCGTGCGGTGGTGCTCGCGCCGGGCGAGACGATCGAGGCTGACCTGATCCGCGGCTGGCTGGGCGGGCCGGTGGTGATGGTTCGACCCGGTCTGGCGCCGCCGGCCGTGAACCTCCCGCCGCGGCTGCGTCTCGCGCCGGTCGCCGAGTCCGCGGACGCGGATCTGAACGCCGATGCGACCCCGACCCCGCCGGCGATCATGAACGGCGCCGTGCGCCAGCTCGAAGAGATCGAACGCCAGGCGATCCTCGAAGCACTCGACCACTTCAACGGGCACCGCCAGAAGACCGCGACGGCGCTGGGCATCGGCGTGCGTACGCTGGGGCTGAAACTTAAGAAGTGGAAGGAAGACCGGCTGGTGCCTCAGACTTTGTGAACATGATCGAAAGCCCAGGAATGTAATCCCGGGCTTGGATCGGGTAGCGCAAATAACGCGCCGGGACTTATCCAGCGCAGGTTCTGCGCGTCGAACGATGAGCGTTCTTTCGCGCAGATTACGCGCAGATCGTGTGGTGACGGGTTACGACGGCTGAGCCGGCACTCGGCCCGCCGTTTGCGGTGAGCCTGATTGATGCTGATCCGCGACCTTGTCACCGCCGACGCCCTGCCGACGCTCGCCGCGTCGATGCGCTTCGCCGCCCGGCGTCAGCCGATCCTCGCGCACAACATCGCCAACGCCTCGACCCCCGACTTCCGCCCGATCGACGCGGACCCCAAGGCGTTTCAGAAAACTCTCGCCCGCGCGATCGACGACCGCAGGGAGCGGTTCGCCGGCGTGCGCGGCGAACTCGACATCCGCAGCACCAAGCAGGTCCGCGTCCGCACCGACGGCGGGTTCGAACTCAACCCCGAGCCGACCGGACGCGGCGTGCTCTTCCACGATCGCAACGACCGCGACCTCGAACGGCTCATGCAGGATCAGGTCGAGAACACCGCGGCGTTCCGGCTCGCAGCGTCGCTCTTCCGCTCACGCATGGACCTGCTCGGGAGCGCGATCAGTGAGAGGGTCTAGTGAAGTGAGATGAACCACGGGCGGGACGCCCGCGCCACCGAGAACCGCAAGATAGAATTCCAATCATGTACGGCGCCTTGAACATCTCGACCAGCGGCATGATCGCAAGCCGCACGCGCATGGAAGTCGCCGCTGCGAACATCGCCAACGCCGACGCGCTCGTGAATGAACGCGGCGAGTTCGACCCCTACCGCCGCCGATTTGCACTGCTCGAAGCCGGGGACGCCAAGAGCGGCCTGGGCGTCCGCGTCGCGGAGATCGGCGTCGATGACGGGCCGTTCCGGAAAGTCTTCGACCCCGATCATCCCTTCGCCGCCCGAGTCAACGACCCCGCACGCGGCCTGGTCGAGGGCTATGTTGATCATCCCAACGTCGATCCGTCGATTGAGATGATCAACGCGATGGAAGCGTCCCGGGCGTACGAGGCGAACGTCATGGCCGCCGAGGCCAGCAAAGTCATGTTCGATGCGGCGCTGCAACTCATCGCGTGATACGATCCGACCCTCGGCGAGGAATAAACCATGAGCGACCCAATCGGACTCATCGGCGGCGGGGGGATCTCGCCCATCCGGGGCCTGCCCGCGACGACCGGCGCCAAGCCCGCCGATCCCGGCGCGCCGTCGTTCCGCGACGTTCTCATGGACCATCTAAAGGAGGTCAACGACCTCCAGCAGGACGCCACGCGCGCCATCGAGGATCTCCAGACCGGCAAGCGCAGCGATGTCGAGGGCGTCCTCATCGCGACCCAGCAGGCCGACGCCGCGTTCCGGATGCTGCTCCAGGTCCGCAACAAGATGGTCGACGCCTACGACGAACTCCGCCAGATCCGCGTGTGAGCATCGAGCCGGATCGTCGCGGGCTTCGCGCGATTCTTGAAGCCCGGCCCCCGGCTCTTCCGATGAAGACCGATTGATGCGCGACGGGCGCGGAGCGCCCACGGTCCCGACTCCTCGGGACCAAGCGCGGCAGGAGGCCGATCGACGTGGCACAGTTCCGGCAGATGCTGAGCATGATCCAGGCGCAACTCGGGCGCCTGACTTCCAGCCAGAAACTGCTCATGGCGTCGCTCG
>CAZTEE010000076.1:3726-8032 GCA_964611775.1 uncultured Phycisphaeraceae bacterium
ATGCACGATTGATGCGCAACGGGCGCGGAGCGCCCATGGTCCCGGAATCGACGGGCCGAGCGTGGCAGGAGGCCGTCCGAGTGGCACAGTTCCGGCAGATGCTGAGCATGATCCAGGCGCAGATGGCGCGCCTGACCTCGAGTCAGAAACTGCTCATGGCGTCGCTCGCAGTCATCATGCTGATGACGCTCTTCCTCGTGACGCAATACGCCGGGCGCACCCAGATGGTCGAACTCCTCCCCGGCGCCGGCGCCGATCAGCAGCAACGCGCCATCGAAGTCCTACAGGTCGCCGGCGTCGAGCACCGCGCCGTCGGCGGAAACGTGCTCGTCCGCGCCGATCAGAAACACCTCGCGCTCGCCCAACTCTCGCAAGGCGGCGCGCTCCCCGCCGACGCCAGCCTTCTCTTTGCGAACATAGTCGAAAAACAATCCTGGGCCACCAGCGCCGACCAGCGCCGGCAGATGGAGCGCCTCGCGCTCCAAAACGAACTCGCACTCACCATCGGCCAGTTCGACGGCGTACGCTCCGCCAAAGTACTCATCGATGCGCCCGAACCCATCGGCCTCGGCGCCACCGCCCGCAGGCCGACGGCCTCGGCGACAGTATTCACTGCCTCTGGCGCGCCGATAAATCAGCGCACCGTCGACGCTGTCGCGGCGCTCGTCGCCGGCGCAAAGTCCGGCCTATCCATCGAAGACGTCCGTGTCATCGACGGCTCGACCAACACCCAGCGACGCCCGACTTCCGACGACGCCGTCTTCGCATCCACAAACTTCGAACGAACCCAGCAGGCGGAGAAACGCGTCCGCGAGAAACTCCTCGACCTGCTCGCATACATCGACGGCGTGATCGTCGCTGTCAACGCGCAGGTCGATACTCGCCGCATCGACACCGAGAGCCGCCGCGTCCTCCCGACCGGCGCGGGGAGCCAGGTCTTCCCGCTCAGCGAATCGACAGTCGATGAATCGCAGACGAATACCCGCGCCGCCGCCGAGGCCGGCGCCCGTCCCAACACCGGCCTCGATCTCAACCGCGGGTCCGCCGGCGGGACGGCAATGACTCGCTCCGAAGCATCGTCCGAACTCCGCCCGGAAGTCGGGTACGAACTCCAGCGCGTCATCGACCCGCGCGGCGTGGTCACAAAACTCAACGCTACCATTAATGTGCCGCGATCTTACTTCCTGGCGCGTTTCCGCGAAGCCGCCGGCGCCGATAACCAGAACTCGGAACCAACCGAGGCGGACCTCCAACCCATCATCGACCGCGAGATCGCACGAATCACCTCGGACGTGCTGCCGCTCGTAGATGCGCCGGAATCCACCGGCGACGGGTCCGTCGTAGTGTCGATGGTCCCCGATTACGGCGGAGGAGCGGCCGGCGCAGCCGCAGCGGGATTCGGCGGTGTCGGTGGTTCCGCCGGGGTCGGCGGGATGTCCATCCCCGAACTCGTCCGCACCGGCGCGCTCGGTTCGCTCGCGCTGCTCGCGCTCGGACTGATGGCGCGCACACTCAAACGCGCCTCAAAGCCCGTCGAACTGCCCACCGCGGAAGAACTCGTCGGCGTCCCCCCGATCGTCCGCGGCGACGCCGAGATGATCGGCGAAGCCGGCGAGGCCGACGCCGCACTCGCCGGCGTCGAACTATCCGAGCAGGAGATCGACCGCCGGAAGATGCTCGAACAGGTCCAGACACTCATACGCGCCGAGCCGCGCGACGCCGCGTCTATTCTTAAGAAGTGGATCGCGCTCGACGCCTGATCGGGAGTTATCATGGCCGTCCGCCGCACGAACAAAGCCCCATCCTCGCCCGAAGAACTCACGGGCATGATGAAAGCCGCCATTCTGCTGCTCTCGATCGACACCGAGTCGAGCGCCGCGCTGCTCAAGCAACTCGACCAGGAGACCCTCGAGGACGTGACGCGCGAACTCGCCGGCCTCGGCGATGTGCCGGGGGAACTCCGCAAGAAGATCGTCGAAGAATATTACGCGATGTCACTCGCGCACCAGTTCGCGAACGAGGGCGGCCTCGAATACGCACGCGAACTCCTGCGCCAGTCCATCGACCCCAAACTCGCCGACCAGATCCTCTCGAAGATCCAGACCCAGGTGCAGAAAACCCCCTTCGCGTTCCTGCAAAAAGCCGAAACCGAGAACCTGCTGACGTTCATTCAGGACGAGCACCCGCAGACTATCGCGCTGATCCTCTGCCACCTCCCGCACTTTAAAGCCGCGGAAACTTTGTCCGGCTTCCCGCTTCAGAAACAGATCGAAGTCGTCAAACGCATCGCCTACATGGAGCAGACCAACCCCGAGGTGATCCGCGAGGTCGAACGCGGCCTCGAGTCGCGCCTTTCCTCCATGCTCATGCAGTCTTCCGAGAAAGCCGGCGGAGTCCCCACCGTCGCCGAGATCCTCAACCTCGCCGACCGCTCCACCGAAAAATCCATCATGGAAGCCCTCGAAGGCGAGGACCCCGACGTCGTCGAGCAGATCCGCCGGCTGATGTTCGTTTTCGAGGACATCCTCCTCGTCAACGACAAAGGCATCCAGTCCGTCCTCAAGGAGGTAGACAACGACGAGATCGCGCTCGCGCTCAAGACCGCGTCCGAAGAACTTAAAACCAAGATTTTCAGCAACATGTCCGAGCGCGCCGCCCAACTTATCAAGGAAGAGATGGAGTACATGGGCCCCGTGCGCATCAGCGACGTCGAGTCCTCCCAGCAGCGCATCGTGGACATCGTCCGCAGGCTCGAAGAGGCGGGCGAGATCATCATCTCCGGTCGCGGAGCCGAGAGCGAGATGATCGTCTGAACCGGGAGCGATCGCAGTGGCGCTTATAAAAAACACCGACACCGGCCGCGCCGTGCAGGCCGTGGTGCTCGATCTCGGCGACCTCGCGCGCCAGGCCGACGCGATGATCGCGCGCGCCCGCGCCCAGGCCGACCAGATCATCGCCGAAGCCCGCAGCGAGCGCGAGAGCCTCATCTCCGACGCGGCCGAAATCGGCCGAAATAACGGCGATAAACAAGGCCGCGAAGAAGGCTTCGCCATCGGCCTGGAGAACGGCCGCAAGCAAGCGCATCAGGAACACGCGAATCGTCTCGCGGCGATCGAAGCATCGTTCAACGCCGCGCTTGCCGAGTTCGACGGCAGCCGACGACGCATGTTCGAAGAAGCACGCCGCGACGTGCTGCGCCTGGCGCTCGCGATCGGTAGGCGCGTAGCGAAGCGCGCGGTCGAAGCCGACGAGCGCGCCGCGGAGACGCAACTGGTCGCGGCGCTCGGCATGGTCTTCCAGCCGCACCGACTTCTCGTGCTCGTGTCGCCGGGCGATGTGGAACTTATCAACGCCGCGACGCCGGCGCTGATGTCGAGATTCAGCGATTCGCCGCACATCGAAATACGCGCCGATCAAACTCTGGCGCCCGGCGAGTGTGTTGTCCGCACCGACGACGGCGAGATCGATGCGCGTCTCGCCACGCAACTCGACCGCATTGCCGAGACGCTGCTGCCCGGCTCGTCGTCGGACCAGATCGACAATATAATAAGTAGCACGGGCGTCCCGCCCGTGCGCCCAGAAGTTGACTCAGATCTCTGCACGGGCAAGACGCCAGTGCCGCCGGGGTCTGAAGAGCCGGAGACTCCGGCTTGAGCGTGCTCGTACACGAGATCGCGCAGGTTTCATCGATCGAGCCGTTGAAAATCACCGGCTCCGTCGCCGGTCTGCGCGGCCTGACCTTGCGCGTGCGGGATCTGCCCATCCCCACCGGCGCGCTCGTGCGCATCCAATCCGCCGGCGCGGAGCGATTCGGCGAGGTCGTCGGGTTCGACGGCGCCGACACACTCGTCATGCCCTACGGTCCGACATCCGGCGTGCGCAGCGGCGACCGCGTCATCGGCGAGCAGTGCGCGCCGGTTCTTAACACCGGCGAAGACCGTCTCGGCCGGGTGCTCGACGCGCTCGGCAGGCCGATCGACGACGGCCCGCCGCTCGTCGGCGGCGCCCCCATGCCGCTCGATCCGGCTCCCATCCCGCCGACACGCCGTGAAAGAATCACGACACCGATCGCCACCGGCGTCCGCGCTCTCGACGCGATGCTCACCATCGGCGCAGGGCAACGCATCGGCGTCTTCGCCGGCCCCGGTGTCGGCAAGTCAACGCTGCTCGGTTCGATCGCGCGGCGCACGAGCGCCGACGTCAGCGTCGTCGCGCTCATCGGCGAGCGCGGTCGGGAAGTCGGCGATTTTATCGAAAAGTCCCTGGGCGAAGAGGGCCTCCGTCGCGCGGTGGTCATAGTCGCCAC
>CAZTEE010000077.1:0-2955 GCA_964611775.1 uncultured Phycisphaeraceae bacterium
CACGCTCGAACGCTACGACGGATTCGCTCTCGTCGAACTCGAACTCCGCACCGGCCGCACGCACCAGATCCGCGTCCACCTCTCCCACGAAGGCTGGACGATCGTCGGCGACGACATGTACGGCGGGCGCATCCTTATCAACTCTGATATTGCAGCGGACCTCGCGCCGCCGGACGAGATCGTCATGGCCCGGCAGGCGCTCCACGCCGCCATGCTCGAGTTCGAACACCCCCGCACGCGCGAAAGACTCACCTTCACCGCGCCGCTGCCCGCCGACATCATCCGGCTGATCCGAATGCTCCGCGAAGTCCGTCCCGGCTCCGGCCCGATCGCGACGCTCGGCACGAAGGTCGATCTTGTTTCGCTTGGCGTGTAACGCGCGTCGCGCATCACGCAGCGGAGCGCGACATCAGATCGGCGTAACTCGACATCATCGGCTCGCCCAGCGCCGGCGCCAGCGTCTGCCTCAGCGCCAGCACGGCCCGCCGGCACTCGTCCGCCGGGCGTTTGGGCGTCACCAGAGCCTCGATCTCCACAAACCGCCCGACGCCCACAACGTCATCGAAGTGCACCCGCAACGGCCCCTGCACCCACATGTCGCGCGTCTTGTTCACGATCAGCCACACCGGCATCTGCCGTTCGCCGAAACGCACCCGCGCCTCCCGCTCGGTGTAGATCGTAAACCGGCTCTTCCGCACCACGCCGATCGGCTCGCGGTGATAATGGATCCACTCGATCGGCTCGTCGTCGCATCGGCGTTTCGTCAGCCTGCCGTCCGCGAGCCGGAAGCACGTGTCCGACTGCTTCATCACCGCGACGCGCACCCCGCCGATACGGATCAGCAGCCCCTCGGCGAGTTCCGGGTCGCGCAACTCGGCTTTATATTCGATATTTTCCATGGCTCGCCGGTCACGCTGATAACGCCGCGATCCGTCGCGACGCACTCCGCCTGCCTATCGGCGATTCCCGCAGCCCGATTGACCGCGATCAGCCCCGCACGCCGCGATCCGGCAGGTTATTCAACAGAGTCGCCTCGTCCCAGACCTCGACCCCGATTTCGCGGGCCTTGTCGAGTTTCGACCCCGCCGCTTCGCCCGCGATAAGTAGGTCTGTCTTCTTGGACACCGATCCGGACACTTTCGCCCCGAGCGCCTCGAGCGCATCGGTCAGTTCCTCCCGGGTGAACGACTCCAGGGCGCCGGTCAGGACGACGGTCTTGCCAGCGAACGGCGAGTCCTGCGTGTCGCCGGCGTCGATCCCCTTATATTCATGAGATCTAAGATCAACACCGACCTCTGCCAGGGCTTCGAATGTCGCGCGGGCCTGTCGGCTGTGCAGGTACGCGTGGACCGCCGGCGCCGTGTCCCGGCCGAGCATCGTGGACGGGCGGTCTTTCGGATCCTCGGGCAGCCCGCAGGTGACGGCCTCGTCCTTCTTCAATGTCTTCGGACGCAGCGCCGCCTCGTCCGCCGCGAGCAGCGATTCGATGTCCGGGAACAGCCTCGCCAGGGCCCGCGCCGTCGCGTCGCCGACGTGGCGGACGCCCATCGCCGCAAGGACGCGGGCCATGCCCCGCGCCTTTGCGGCTTCTATCGACGCGAGCAGGTTGTCAACTCTCTGCGTCGGCCGCTTCGACTTGTCTTTCTTATCCGGCTTCTCCAGTGCGGTGAGCAGTTCGTCGCGGTGTTCACGCAGATGAAATATGTCCGCGAAGCGTTCGAGCGGGACGTCCGACTCGCGGATCAGGTCGATGGTTCTCTCGCCGAGGCCGTCGATGTCCATGCGCCCGCGTCCCGCGAACCAGACCAGTTTCTCGCGGATCTGCGCGGGGCATTCCGGGTTGACGCACAGCCGTGCCGTTTCGTGTTCGGAATCGTATTCGCCGCGTTCCTCGAGTTCTGGCGGCTCGATCTCGACCGGCCCGCCGCACGCCGGGCACGCGCTCGGCGCGACGATCATTCTTACATCGTCGCGTCGCTCGTCTTTAACAACCTCGATGACCTGCGGTATGATCTCGCCCGCTTTCTCGACGACAACCGTGTCTCCGATGCGCAGGTCCTTCCGCCTGACTTCCCCGAAGTTGAACAGCGAAGCGTGCCGCACCGTCGTCCCCGCCAGAACGACCGGCGCCATCACGGCGCGCGGCGTTATCCGCCCGCTCTTGCCCACCTGAAATTCAACATCCAGGAGCGTCGTGGTCTTTCGCTCCGCCGGATACTTGTACGCGATACACCACCGTGGGGCGCGGCTCGTCGATCCCAACTCCGCCTGCTCCGCGAACGAATCGACACGGACCACCATCCCGTCGACCGGGACGGCGGACTTTCTTCTTAATATCTTATATTCATTGATCGCCGCGATCGCTTCATCGATGGTCCCGCAGCGGGTCCAGCCGTCGCCTACGGGCAGCCCGAGATCAGCGATTTTTTTCAGGAAATCCGAGTGGCTGTCGGCGAAAGACGCGGGGGCGACCTCGCCGCGCCCGTGCGCGACGAACGCCACGCCGCGCTCTGCGACGACGCGCGGGTTGAGTTGTTTGAGCGTGCCCGCGCACGCATTCCGAGGGTTCATGAACAACTCATCGCCCGCGGCTTCGCGCTCGGCGTTGATGCGCTCGAACTCCGCGTGAGGCAGGTACGCCTCGCCGCGCACCTCCAGAAACCCCGGCGGCGCGACCCGCGAATCATCAAGCACCAGCGGCACGGCCCGGATCGCGCGCACGTTCGCGGTGATATCGTCCCCGCGTTCGCCGTCGCCGCGCGTCACGGCGCGGACGAGTCCGCCGTGTTCGTAGCGCAGGGATAGCGCGACCCCGTCGATCTTCGGATCGGCGACGAGCGCGGGCGCGGCGCCGAGCGCTCGGGCGATCCGCTCGCCCCACGCGCGAACATCACTTTCCGAGTACGTGTTGTCGATGCTCCTTTCATCGAAACGGCACAGAAGCCGGGAGCGGTT
>CAZTEE010000077.1:2965-8023 GCA_964611775.1 uncultured Phycisphaeraceae bacterium
CTCCTCATGGGGACCGCGTGCGCGACAGTGCGAAAACCGCCGGTCACGGCTTCGCCGACACGTCGCGTCGGGCTGTTCGGATCGTCCTTCTCAGGATGCCCGGCTTCGAGTTCGCCGAGTTGCGCAAGCAGCCGGTCGTACTCGTGGTCCGACATGATCGGCTTCGCCGCGGCGTAGTACGCGCGGTTCGCGTGGTGCAGCAACGCTCGCAACTCGTCGATCCGTGTTGTTTCGCTCGCTCCCGACATGCGTGAACATCTTACAGAAGCACGCTTATTCGATGTGTTGGTCGGTCAGAACGCCCGGGGATGAAATCCCTGGGATTTGCACGGACGACGCGCCGTCGTGCGAGTCCTGAGTAGAACGTCTTAATCGCTACAGTGTCCCGGATGAGCGACTTGACTACGCACGGCGCGAAGATCCTCGACGGGCGGGCGATCGCGCGGGCCGCCCGGGAGGAGATCGCCCAGCGTGTCCGTGGCCTCGCGTCCCGCGGCGTGGCGACTCGGCTCGACGCGGTCCTCGCGGCGCCGGACGATTCTCCCGCCGCCGTCTACGCCGAGAACCAGGGCAAGGCATGCGCCGAGGTCGGCGTCGAATATCACCTCCACCGGCTCGGTGAGCACGCGACCTACAACGACATCGCCGGGCGGGTGCTGCTGCTGAACACCGAGGAACGCGCCACCGGCGTCATGCTCCACCTGCCCCTGCCCGACGGGATCGACCCCTACCGCGTGCAACGGTTGATCGCTCCCGAGAAAGACGTCGAAGGTGTCAACCCCGCGAACATCGGCAATATTGTTTACGGACGGTCGTCGCTGGCGCCTTGCACCGCCGTCGCGGCGATCGCGATGATCGAATCGACCGGCATAGATCTACGCGGCAAGACCTGTGTCGTCGTCGGAGCGTCCAATATCGTCGGCAAGCCCATCGCTGTCCTCCTCATGCGGCGTGATGCGACCGTGATCTCGACCAACAAGTTCACCGCCGACCTCGCCGACCTGACGCGCCGGGCGGACGTGCTCGTCTCCGCAGCGGGCGTCCCCGGGCTTGTCACCGCGTCGATGGTCAAGCCCGGCGCGATCGTGGTCGATGTCGGCACGACCCGTGTCCCGGACGAAGCAGGAAAAACCCGGACCGTCGGAGATGTCGTGTTCGATGAGGTGGCCAAAGTCGCCGGCTGGATCAGCCCGGTGCCGGGCGGGGTTGGGCCGATGACGGTCGCTATGCTCCTCCGCAACGTCGTCGACGCCGCCGAACAGGCTTGACCAACCCCGCCGACCGCGTTGACCGCGGGCGTCCGACCGGCTTCAATACCGCACAACCCCCGCGACGGTCCGCGGGTACGACCATTGGGAGCCGCAATGACGACACTGGCCCTCGGCATGCCCGGCGGATGGGAATGGCTGATCATCGGCGCGATCGGTCTGCTGCTCTTCGGTCGGCGTCTGCCCGAGGTCGGCCGCGGGCTTGGACGCAGCATCGTCGAGTTCCGCAAGGGCATCAAAGGCATCGAGGACGAGATCGAAGCCGAGTCCAGCGGGAAATCAAAGCCCGAGATCGACAACCGCTCCCAGGCCGGCCCGCCCGGCACGGCGCCGTTCCAGGCCGCCGAGCCAAAGCCCGCCACCGGCGACAGCCGCTGACCAACCGACGCCGGGCAGCGCGCATCACCCAACCGGACCTATTATATTTATCTAACTTCGGCAGCCTCCAGAAATTTCATGCCGCATGCGCTCCCCCTCTGCGCCCGCCGCGGCTCTGCGGTGATTCCCGCAGCGGCTTATTCATGTTCATCACTTATCAGCGCCCGCAGCGCGTCGGCGCTGTCGCGGAGGATCTCCCCGCTGAGCGGGTCCGGCGCACCAGCGAGCATCTGGCAGTTGTGCAGGAGCGTCTCGGCGTACAGCCGGGCTTCGGCGTCGCATGCATCAACCCATCGGCGGACGAAGAGGTGCAGCGCCCACGGCCGGCCGGTCGCGTTATCCGGCTGGGTGAACTCGATATGCCAGCGCACAGCCGCCTCGAGCCGCGCGACCACGCCGGGCGCCCCCGCTCGCTCCATCAGTCGGCTCAGGGCGTGCATCGCGGAGAGATCGCGCTCGGTCCAGACCTCGATGGCTACGGCGTCGTCGAAAGGAACCATCGCAGCAGGCCGGGACGGGTCCGCAACCTGCGGGATGCTGAATCCGCCCGGCGATCCCGATGCGACCGCGCTCCATAGAATGTCGTCGAGCGCCGTCGGTTGTTTCGCGGGCTTATCATCTCTGCCGCGGGAATAAAGAAACCAAGGCGCCAAGCCCGCCGGCATATCGGCCCCAGCCGTCGCAGCGACCGTGTCGAGCAGGCGGACCCAGCGTCCAAGTTCGGCATCTCGCTTCGGATCGTCCATGATGAAGATTCGCGGCTTCGGGCGGAAAACCGGGGATGATTCCCGGCGTGATCGGGGTATATTCCAGAGTATGCCGCACCTCGGCCCGGCACTATCGCGTCGGCTGACCCGGCGGACCTGCCTCGTCTGCGGGCATCAGGGACGCCGACTCCAAGGCCCGACCGGGCTGACGGCTACACGTTGCCCGCACTGCAACGCCGACCTCTACGCCCGCCCGCCGCGCTCATACGCCGAGATGGAGGGCCTCGTGGATGTCTCCCCAGTCGCCGAATACTGGACGAAGCCTACTCGACGAGAGATCGACGCGGGCGTCGCAGACGACCCGGTCGGCGTGACAGTCCTGAGGCTCGTCCTCATTGCCGGGTCGGTGATTTTCCTGCTGGGCCTGGGTGCGGCGTCCGCTTTGCTCCTATTCTGATCGGCTCACACTCGCCGACCGACGGAGCAAGCCGATGCCGAAACTCGACGACGTTCTCACCCGTCTCGCCGCCAACGAATCCGCCGGGCTTGACCGCCTGATCGACTGGCTCTCTATCCCGTCGATCGCGACGGACCCCGCCCACGCCGCCGACACGCGCCGCGCCGCCCAGTGGTGTGCCGATCGGCTCCGCGAAGCGGGAATCAACGCGGAACTCCGCGAGACCGGAACCTCCGACAAGCCCGGCGCCCCGATCGTCTGGGCCCAGCATCCCGGCGCGCCCGGCTACACCGGCCCCCACGTCCTCTTCTACGGGCATTACGACGTGCAGCCCGCCGACCCGCTCGAACTCTGGGAAAGCCCGCCGTTCGATCCTGTCGTCAAACCCGCCGTCCCCGGCGGCCCCGGCGAACGCGTCGTAGCCCGCGGCGCCGTGGACGACAAAGGCCAAGTCTCCATGTTCCTCGAAGCCTGCCGAGCGTGGAAAGACGCGACCGGCGCCGTCCCCGTCAGGATGACCATCCTCATCGAAGGCGAAGAAGAATCCGGCAGCGTGAATCTCGCCCGCTTCCTCGACCACCACGCCGTCGACCTGAAAAAATGCGATGTCGCGCTCGTCTCCGACACCGGCATGCCCTCGCCGACACAGCCCGCGATCACCTACGGCATGCGCGGCCTGGTCTACACCGAGGTCCGGCTCCACGCCGCCGATCAGGATCTTCACTCCGGCCTCTGGGGCGGACGCGCGCCGAACCCCAACTCTGAACTTGTCAAAGTCCTCGCACAACTCTGGGATAAGCAATACCGCGTCACCATCCCCGGCTTCTACGACGACGCCCGCCCGCTGCTCGACGAGGAGCGCGAGGACTGGAAACGCCTTAACCTCGACCCCGTCGCCGCGCTCAAAAAGATCGGCCTCGGCCCCGACGGCGATGTCGGCGAGGCCGGCTACTCCGCCGTCGAACGAGAGTGGGCCAGGCCGACCGCCGAGATCAACGGGATCGGCGGCGGGTACACCGGCCCCGGCGCCAAGACCGTCATCCCCAGCGTCGCCGGCGCGAAGATCTCATTCCGCCTCGTCGCCGATCAGAACCCCGAGAAAATCCGCGATTCTTTCTTCGCGTGGCTGAAAGAGCGCACGCCGCGCGGCTGCCGGTGGGAGTTCATCGACCACAGCGGCGGCGCGCCCGGCAACGTCGCCCGCGATTCCGTGTATCTCCGGGCCGCCGCCCGCGCCCTCCGGGGCGCCGCGAACGCGGACCCCGTCCTTATAAAGAGCGGCGGCTCAATCCCCGTCGTCGGCATGCTCAAGGAACGCATCGGACTCGACACCATCCTCATGGGTTTCGGCCTCGACGACGACCGCATGCACTCACCAAACGAAAAGTTCGAACTCGCCTGCTGGCGTATGGGCATGCGCGCCCACGCCGGCCTGATCGACGAATTCACGAAAATGTGACTCGAGTCAATACTCGCTCCTCGCGCGATCCTGAATCCGTTCCCGCCAGATTTTCCGGACGCGGGACACGCCGCAACGCCGCAAATCCCATGCGATCGGCGTGATCGACCTCGCTGATGCCCCCGCCGCGATCGCCGGGTGAAGCCGACCAGCAGCAATGACGACGACAGTCCCCGGCCCGCGCCGCGCCGCGGGTGTGATCCGGGGGCTGTGTCGCCCGCGGAACGTCTGTGCCGGTGGCGGTAGGCGCGTGCCACCCGTGTCTGATGAGGAGCGAGCCTATGCGTAAGTCCCGGAACCAAGGCTTCACACTCGTGGAGATCCTGATCGTCGTCGTGATCCTCGGCATCCTTGCCGCGATCGTCGTCCCCCAGTTCACCAACGCCAGCCAGGAGGCCCTCAAGAGCAGCCTCCGCACACAACTCCAGACCGTCAACAGCCAGATCGAACTCTTCCGCGTCCAGAACGCCGGCCAGCTGCCGCACCAGGTCACCGGCGTTAACTTCCTCGCCGGCGACACCGACGGCAACCCCAACTGGAACGGCTGGGGCATTCTCGTTCAGCAGAACTTCCTCAAAAGCCCGCCTTCCAACGGCTACGTCCAGAGCCGCGTCGTGAACGGCGGCGCCACCGGCGCGCCCGCCGCCGCCCAGGGCAGCGGCACCCCCGGCTGGATCTACGACAACGTCGGCACGGACGTGAACTCCTTCCTCGGCAACGTCTTCGCCGCCGGCTTCAACGAGCAGACCGGCCTGCTCGCCCACGAAGTCACGCCGTAATCTGATCGTG
>CAZTEE010000078.1:0-4171 GCA_964611775.1 uncultured Phycisphaeraceae bacterium
AGTGCTTGACGTGATGGTCAGGCTCGTCCGCGCCGGTTGCCCAGAACATAGGTTTGCCTTTGGATGCGTCCATGCCTTGCGCCGCGTCCGGATCCACAATCAGCAGACAGTCGGCGCGATCTAAAGCGGCACGGGGGCTGACGTAGCCGATCGAGAAGCCGGTCGACTTCGCTTCCTGTTCGTCCGCGAGCGCGACAGGGAAACCGGCAACGTCCTTCACCTTGCCAGGATTGACCTCGTGGTCGGCGCGGACAACAGCGAGAACCCAGCGCACCGGCGAGACGCCCGTGACGCTGTCGGGTGTCCGCTCGAAGACGATCGTCTTGAGCATGTTGGCGGGCTTGACTTTGAGGAACTTAGATACGGCTTCGATGCTCGGCATGTCCGGCGTGCGGACCCTATCGAGATCGCCGGTCGGCTCGCCGGCGAAGGACCACGCGCGCTCGCCGGTGGCGCACTTCTCAATGTTGGCGGCGTACCCGGTGCTCGGACAACGCAATATGATGTCTTCGCCCGCTTCGCAGTTGACCATGAACTCGTGGCTGGCGGATCCGCCGATCGGGCCGGACTCTGCCTCGACCATAGTGAAATCAAGCCCGCAGCGGGTGAAGATGTTGATGTACGCGGCCCGCATCGCCTCGTAACCCTCGTCAAGCCCGCCGGGGCCATCGAGCGACAGGTGGAACGAGTACGCGTCCTTCATAATAAATTCACGTCCGCGCAGCAGGCCGGAACGCGGGCGGAACTCGTCGCGGAACTTTGTCTGGATCTGGTACAGATTCATCGGGAGTTGCCGGTACGAGGACACGGCGGACTTCATAAGTTCGGTGATGATCTCCTCGTGCGTCGGGGCGAGGGCGGCGGCGCGTCCGTGACGGTCGGTCAGGCGGAAGAGGTTGTCGCCGTAGTCGATGTCGCGCTTCGTTCCCGCGAAGAGTTCGATCGGTTCGAGCGCGGGCATGAGCATCTCGCACGCGCCCGCGGCGTTCATCTCCTCGCGGATGATCGCGCTGAGCCGCTGGAGCACACGCAAGGCCAGCGGCAGGTAGTCGTAGATCCCCGCGCCGACCCGGCGTATATACCCGGCGCGGACGAGCAGCACATGGCTGACGGCCTCGGCGTCCGCGGGGGTTTCTTTAGTTGTGGGGATCAGCGTGCGGGACCAGCGCAGCACGTCGCCGCGACGGGCGGCTCGGCGGGAAGAATCGGCGGATGTTGCAGTCGTCATGGCGCGCCGAGTGTAGCGGCGGCGACGCCTGCCAGGTTGAAGGCGTCGTGGACCACACGCAGCGCCCGCTCGCCGTCGTCGTTGTTGACGATGCAGGAGATCTTGATTTCGGAGGTCGTGACGTTGCGGACGTTGATCCCGGCGTCGGCGAGCGCGCGGAACATTGTCGCGGCGACGCCGGTGTGTGTTCTCATGCCGACACCGACGACGGAGACTTTGGCCAGCCCGTGCTCGACATCGACGCGCCCGGCGCCGAGCGTTTCGACGACGCTGCGGGCGACGCGGTGCGCGTCGTCGGCGTCGCCGGACTCGACGGTGATTGCGATCGCGGCGCGGTCGGCTCCGACTTCGTTCTGGATGATGTCGTCGACGAAGACGTCAGCCTCGGCGAGCCGGTCGAAGAGGTGCGACGCGGCGCCGGCGGAGTTCGGCGCGTCGAGCAGACTCACACGGACCACGCCGCGCTTCAGCGCCGCGCCGGAGACAACGATCTGTTCCATGTCGCTTGTTTCCTGTGTGACCATCGTGCCCGATTCCGGGCGGTGAGCGTGGCGGACGTGGATGGGAACGTTGAAGTTCCTGCCGCACAGCGCGGCCCGGGGATGGAGAACCTTCGCGCCCAGCGAAGCCAGTTCGAGCATCTGCTCATAACTTATGCGCTCTAGTTTGCGCGCGTGCGGGACGACGCGGGTGTCGGCGGTGTAAACGCCGTCAACATCCGTAAATATCTCGCAGACCTCGGCGCGCATCGCAGCGGCGAGTGCGACCGCGGTGAGGTCAGATCCGCCGCGACCGAGAGTGGTGATATCACCGTCGCGCGAAACGCCTTGAAAACCAGCTACGACGACGATCAGGCCGTCGGCGAGGCATCGGCGGATGCGCTCGGCGTCGATCGAGTCGATCTTTGCGCGTGTGTGAGCGTCGGTGGTTGCGAGGCCGATCTGCTGGCCGGTGAACGCGACGGACGATCGGCCGAGAGATTGGAGCGTCATGCTCATCAGAGCAGCGGAGGCCTGCTCGCCGGTCGCGAGGAGCATGTCGAGTTCGCGCCTGGGGAGCGCGTCGTTGGCGGAGCGGGCGAGAGCGACCAGGCCGTCTGTCGTCTTGCCCATGGCGGAGACTACGACGACGACATCGCGCCCGGCGTCGCGGGCTTCGAGTGCTCGCCGGGCGCAGAGGCGCATCTTTTCGATGTCGCCGACGCTCGTGCCTCCGAATTTCTGGACGATCAGGGACACAGGGGCTCGCTCGATCTGAGGATGTTCACCGCTGAGGCGCGGAGAGCGCAGAGGTGGTCAGGAAGAGGATGTGATTCGACCGGGCCGGGGTCGGGCCGGCGCGGGTGTGCGCGCGGGCTGGACGCCCGTGCCACGGGAGTCGTATTTCACGGCGTGACGGCGCGTTCGCGGTCGCGTTTAGCGCGTTCGGATTTTCGCCGCTGGGCTTCGTCGAGGACACGCTTTCTCAATCGGATGGAGTCGGGTGTGATCTCCACGAGTTCGTCGCCTTCGATGTATTCGAGTGCGGCTTCGAGCGAGAGCCGACGCGGCGCCTTGAGTGTCACGAACGCTTCTTTGGTCGCGGAACGAATATTCGTAAGATGTTTCAATCGGACGACGTTCGCAACGATGTCGTTCTCGCGGTTGTGCTCGCCGACGACCTGACCGGCGTAGATGTCCTCGCCGGGGATGACGAACATTATGCCGCGATCGGAAAGCCCCTCGATGGCGTAGGCGGTGGCCCGGCCGGACTCGGTGGCGATGATGACCCCGGCGCCGCGGCCGGGGAGTTCCCCGACCATCGGCGCGTAGCGGTCGAAAGTATGGTGCATGATCGCGTGGCCTTGCGTGGCGGTGAGGACTCGGCTGCGGAGTCCGATCAGGCCGCGGGCGGCGATGTCGAAGACGAGATGTGTGCGGTCGGCGCCGCGCGGCTCCATGTGGCGGAGTTCCCCGCGCCGCCCCCCCACCAGTTCCATGACAGACCCGAGGTGCTGCGTCGGGCAGTCGATGACGAGCCGTTCGATCGGCTCGTGGATCCGCCCTTCGACGATCTTGGTGACGACCTCGGGCTTGCCGACGGCGAGTTCGAAACCTTCGCGGCGCATCGTTTCAATGAGCACTCCGAGATGCAGCATGCCGCGGCCGGAGACGACGAACTCGTCCATCGTCTCGCCCGGCGCGACGCGGAGCGCGACATTCTTTTGCAATTCTAATGTGAGGCGATCGCGGAGTTGTCGGCTGGTGACGAACTTTCCCTCCCTGCCCGCGAATGGGGAATCGTTGACGCGGAACGTCATCGAGAGTGTCGGCTCGTCGATCGTGACGGGCGTCAGAGCGGCGGGACGGTCGGGGTCCGAGAGTGTGTCACCGATCTCGACGCGCTCGCCGCAGACCACGGCGCAGAGATCACCGGCGGCGACGAAATCGACTTCGATCCTGCCGAGGCCCTGGAATCTCCACAGGCCGCTGATCGTGGTGAAGGTGCGGTCGCCGTCACGGTCGATGCGCGCGATGCGCTCGCCCTTGCGGAGCGTGCCCTGGTAGACACGGCCGATGCCGATGCGTCCGAGGTACTCGCTGTAGTCGAGCGTGGTTACGAGCATCTGGAGCGGCGCCGCGGGATCGCCGCCGGGCGCGGGGATGTGGTCGATGATGGCGTCGAGGATTGGGCGGAGGTCCGGGCCGGGCTTTTCTGGTGATTCGCCGGCCCATCCGCTGCGGGCCGAGGCGTAAAGGACTGGGAATTCGAGTGCGTGGTCGTCGGCGCCGAGATCGATGAAGAGGCCGAGCGCTTCGTCTGCGACCTGGTGCGGGCGCGCGTCCGGGCGGTCGCACTTGTTAACTACGACAATGAATGTAAGACCGGCTTCGAGTGCTTTGGAGACGACGAAGCGGGTCTGGGGCATGGGGCCTTCGAAGGCGTCGACGACGAGGATGGCGC